>CAZXPE010000001.1:0-50676 GCA_964642915.1 uncultured bacterium
GAGCCGGCCGGTCCGCCGGGAACGCCGGCCGAGGGGGCCCTGAGAGGGCTGGCGCAACGGGCGTGGGAGGCATGGCAGAAGGCGCAGGAAGCGCTTCGCCGGGGCGACTGGGGCGGCTACGGCCAGGAGCAGAAGCGCCTGGAGGAGACCCTCAAAGACCTCAGGGAACGCTCGACCCGGTAACGGGGATCGGAGATCGAAAACTCGGGCGACCCCCGGACCCCGACGTTCAGGTCCTCGCTCTGAGAAAAAGGGAGAGACCCAGGCCAGTGAAGATGATGTTGGCTGTCCAGGCAGCGAGGAGGGGCGGGAGCATCTCAGCTTTGGCGAAGGAGAGGGCGATCGAGTGGACGAGCCAGTACCCCACGGCGATCGCAACGGCCAGACCGATCCCGACGGCGCGCCCACCGCGCGGGGCCCAAATGGCGAACGGAATCGCCACGAGCGCCATGATCACGTGGACCAGGGGGAAGGAGAGCTTTTCGTAGAGATGGACGAGGTACTTTCCAGCCTGGTGGCCGCTTTCCTGGAGCCGAGCCAGGTACGCTCTGAGCTCAGAGAAGTTCATCATCTCGACTGATTTCTGGATCTGGGTGAAGTCCTCAATCCGCTCGGGAATCTCCAGGGTGGTGAGGCTGAACGGCACCGCATCAATCTGGTCACCGGCCCCGAATTCCCTGAACACGCCGTCCTGAAGCTCCCATCCGCCGACAGTCCATCTGATCTGCCGGGCGTCCACTCGGTTGAGCAGCCGGTAGTCCCTGTCAATCTCCAGGAGCGTCACCCTGTCCATCGCCTGGCCCACCGGATCCAGAAGCTCGATGCGGAAGAAGCGTGTGTCGGCGCTGCGATACCATATCTGGGTTCTCTGCTGGAGGTGGCGCGGCAGCTCCCCCCGGATTTTGATTCTGTCCACCTCCTCGCCTTTGGCGTTCAGGATCGGCATGAGTGTCTCCTGAAACACCACGGCTCCCAGGCTCACTCCCAGGCTCAACAACAGGACGGGGAGGCTGACCCGGTACAGGCTGATTCCAGCGGCTTTGAGGGCAGTCAGCTCGTGCTGGCGGGCAAGCGAAAGGAAAAGAAAGATGGTCGCCACCAGAATCACGAGAGGGAACCCCTTGTAGAGCTCGGGAGGGAGCCTGTAGGCGAAGTGCTCCAGGATCAGGCGGAGGGGCGGCTTGATCCTTAGATACCTGTCCAAAGTTTGGAGAAGGTCCACGACGACGAAGAGAATGGATCCCACAGCCAGGCCATACCCGATATACGTGAGGTACTCCCGGATCAGGTACCGGTCGATGATGTGGGTGGACTCGCGCCGCTTCCTCCCGCGGCCGACGCCCTTCTCCTGGGAGTGCGGCTCGCCCGGTGTCGAGGGTTTGAGGATAACGAGGGCTTGGAGGCGCCCGATCAGGTCCCCCCAGGTCGCAGGCGCAGTCGTGGCCCGTAACATCGCTCCGCCAACGAGAGCCCCCAGGATGTTCGGGGCCCACATCGCGACCCACGCCGGCATGCGGCGGTCGATGGCGATCCCCTCGAGAGAGGTCAGAAGGAAGTAGTAGCTGATGAGGACCGTCAGGCTTCCGGCAAGCGCCACCGCCCGGCCGCTCCGGCGCGACCGGATACCGAGCGGGAAGCCGACCGCGACGAAGACGAGAGCTGCAAACGAAAGGGCGAAGCGCTTGTGGTACTCCACCTCGAAGGGCGCCGAGTTCTGCCCTTGGCGCTTCAGCGTTTCGGCGTTGCTCCTGAGCTGCCGGAGAGTCATGTCCTTTTCCGGCTTCACGCGCTTGGCGTCAGCGCCGAGCGCGCCGTCCAGAGGCAGGACCATGTCGTAGAGACCGAAGCCCGTGTGACGGTACCGGGTCGTGTTCACGGAGTCGGTCTCGTTGATGCTCCCGTCTATGAAACGAAGGGTGATCTGCCGGCGCTCCTCGTCGGTCAGGAGCCGCCCCTGTCTGGCGGTGATGATCCGGGAAAGCTTCGGGTTCCTCTCGTCAGAGACCAGGAGCCCCCTGAGCCCCACCTGGGACGCGGAGACCTCCTCGACATAGACCACGATCTGGCCGAAAGTTGTGTTGAACACCCCCTCCTTGATCCCGGCTGTGGCCCGCGTTTGGAGGATCCTGAAGAGGAGCTGTTGAAACATCCCGTTTGACCAGGGGGCGGCGATGAGGCTCAGCGTTCCGGCGAGGAGCGAGACGGCCAGGGCGAAAGAGAAAAACGGGAGGAAGAGCCTGAGCGGGCTCGTCCCTGAAGCCTTCAAGGCCACCACCTCCAGGTCGGAGGCCATCCGGCCCGACGCGATGAGCACGGCGACCAGAAGCGCCACGGGAAGCGTAAGGGAGAGAAACGATGGGAGCATCAGCAGGAGGAGCTGGAGCACCAGCGGGAGCGGAACTCCCTTGTTGACTATCAGTTCGGTGAGGCGGTAGATCCGGTCAACGAAGAGGAAGAAGGTAAACAGCCCCACCCCCAGCGCGAACGGGTGGAGAAGCTCGGCGAAGACGTAACGATCGAGAGTTCTGAACATCCGCTTCCTCCGCTTCTGTTGTACCACAGGGCAGGACGAGATTCAGAATTGTCTGGCCCCGTCTCCGCCCGCCGCCGCATGCGGGAGCACCTCGTGAGCGCGGGTCCCCTCGCTCGCTGTGCTACAATGAATCATCGTGACCTCCAACAGCAACTCAGCGATGATCGACTTCAGCGACCGTTACGATCCCGCCGAGGTGGAACCGCGCTGGTACCGTCACTGGGAGGCGAGGGGGTACTTTCACGCTGACCCCGCCTCGCCGAAGAGACCCTACTCGATCGTGATCCCTCCGCCGAACGTCACCGGCTCGCTCCACATGGGACACGCGCTGAACAATACCCTCCAGGACGTCCTGGTCCGCTGGAAGCGGATGGAGGGGTGGAACGTGCTCTGGATGCCCGGAACCGACCATGCGGGGATCGCGACCCAGAACGTCATCGAACGGCAGCTCGCCCAGGAGGGAAAGAGCAAAGAGGACCTGGGACGCGAGGCTTTCATCCGGCGTGTCTGGCAGTGGAGGGAGGAATCAGGCGGCGTCATCATGAGGCAGCTCAAGCGCCTCGGGTGCTCCTGCGATTGGCCCCGCGAGCGCTTCACCATGGATCCGGGTCTCTCTGCCGCGGTGAGAGAGGTGTTCGTGAGGCTGTGGGAAGAGGGACTCGTCTACCGGGGTGATTACATCGTCAACTGGTGCCCGCGCTGCAGCACTGCGCTCTCGGACCTGGAGGTGGAGTACGAGGAGCGGGACGCCCAGCTCTACTACATCCGGTACGGGCCGCTGACCCTTGCGACGGTGAGGCCCGAGACCAAGCTCGGCGACACAGCTCTGGCCGTCCACCCGAGGGACCGGCGCTACGCGAAATACGTGGGACAGACCCTCACCGTGCCGTCGGTGGAGGGAACAATTCAGATGAGGGTGGTCGCCGATCCCGCGGTCGATCCTAAGTTCGGTACGGGGGTCGTCAAGGTGACGCCGGCCCACGATCCCGCCGACTTTGAGATCGGCAAGCGCCACGGGCTCGATGTGCGGCAGGTCATCGGCTTCGACGCCCGGATGAACGAGCGGACCGGCAAGTACGCAGGGTTGGACCGCTTCGAGTGCCGGGCCCGGATCGTAGAAGACCTGGAGCGTCTCGGGCTCGTCGAGAAGATCGAGCCGTATCACCACAGGGTCGGTGTCTGTTACCGCTGCAAGACCGTGGTTGAGCCGCTGGTGTCGAAGCAGTGGTTCGTGAGGGCCAGGGCGCTGGCCGAGCCGGCCATAAAGGCGGTCAACGCCGGAAAGATCAAGATCATACCGCGAGGGTGGGCCAAAACCTACTACGCGTGGATGGAGAACATCAGAGACTGGTGTATCTCGCGCCAGATCTGGTGGGGACACCGGCTACCCGTATGGTACTGCGATGGGTGCGGCGCAACTCACGTGTCCCGGACCGATCTTACCGTGTGCCCCAAGTGCGGGGGACCGCTCCGCCAGGAGACAGACGTGCTTGATACCTGGTTCTCCTCGGCTCTCTGGCCGTTTTCCACGCTCGGGTGGCCGGAGGAAACCGCGGAGATCAGGACATTTTATCCCACCTCGTGCCTGGTGACGGGATTCGACATCCTCTTCTTCTGGGTCGCGCGCATGATCATGATGGGGATCAAGTTTATGGGCGACGTCCCGTTCCGCGACGTCTACATCCACGCCCTGGTGCGCGACGCCGAGGGCCAGAAAATGTCCAAGTCCAAGGGGAACGTCATCGACCCGCTGGTGGTCATGGACGGGTACGGCACAGACGCCTTCCGGTTTACGCTTGCTGCGCTCGCCGCCCAGGGGCGCGACATCCGTCTCTCCGAAGAGCGAGTGGAGGGATACAGGAACTTTGCCAACAAAGTCTGGAACGCGGCGCGCTTCGTCGTGGCGAACCTGGAAGGGTATGACCCTAAGCTCGCGCGGAACGAGCCGCCCACTCTTCCCGACAGGTGGATCCTGAGCCGCCTCTCGCGCGCTGAGGGCGCGGTGAGGAACGCCCTCACGGCGTACCGCTTCAACGATGCCGCCGGCGCGGTCTACCAGTTCCTGTGGCACGAATTCTGCGATTGGTACGTGGAGTGCTCTAAGCTCAGCCTCTACCAGAGCGAGAACCCGGCTGAGCGCGCGCGGACCCAGAAGACCCTTTCGGAGGCGCTTGAGGCGACGCTCCGCCTTCTCCATCCGTTCATGCCGTTTATCACCGAGGAGATCTGGCAGCGGCTGTTGAAGGCGCTCGGGCGCGACAGCTCCGCGACGAGCATCATGGTGGCGAAGTTCCCTCGCCAATCGAGGAAGGCGCTCGACCCCCAGGCCGAGGCGGAGATGGGTCTCTTGGCTGAGGTGATTACGGCAGTCCGGAATATCAGAGGGGAAATGAGGATTCCCCCGTCAGCGACCGTGACGGTTCTCCTCAAGCCGGGGGAGCCGGGGGACGCCGATCTCCTCGTGAGCCACATCCGGCTGGTGCAGGCGCTGGCCAGGGCTCAAGCGACTGTGGACGCTGTTGCAGCCCGGCCCCCGACATCGGCTATGGCCTTGGCCGGGAAAGTCGAGTGTTATGTCCCCCTCGAAGGGCTCGTGGACCTTCGGGCTGAGAGCCAGCGCCTCGTTCGAGAGATCAGAAAGGCCGAGGGCGAGATTCGTTTCCTCGAGGGAAAGCTCTCGAAAGCCGAGTTCAGAGAGCGCGCTCCCTCCCATGTCGTGGAGCGTGAGGAGAGACGCCTCGAGGAGCAGCGGGAGATTCGCGCCAAGCTGGAGGAGAGCCTCCGTTGGATCGATGAAGCTGCCACCCCTTGAGGGAACGATTGACCCTTCGCTCTGCCCGCGCCTGGCGGCCAGGCTCCCAATAGGGGTCATGGGGAGCGCGTTCTATCCATTCCGCTCGCTGGGCTCGACCCAGGATTGCGCCAAGCGGCTCGCCGCAGGCGGGGCGCACGACGGCGCTGTCGTTTTGGCTGACTACCAGACCCGTGGCCGTGGTCGTTTCGGTCGGGCATGGCTCTCCGAGCCGGGAATGAACCTCCTGATTTCCGTCCTCCTTCGCCCTCGTGTTCCGCCTGTCCGGCTTCCTCAGCTCTCGCTAATGGCGGCTGTCGCCTCCGCTGAGGCGATCCTCGACGTCTCGCGCCTCGAAGCAGGCATTCGCTGGCCGAACGATCTCCTGATCGGAGAGCGAAAGGTCGGAGGGATTCTCTCTGAGTCCGCTGGAGGCAATGGCGAAATCGCCTGCGTGGTTGTCGGCATCGGGATTAACGTCAACCAGACCGCTTTCCCCGAGGGGCTGGGGGGCCGGGCCACTTCGCTTGCTCTTGAGACTGGAGGCCCGCACGATCGCGAGCGACTATGCGAGGCGCTCCTCGCCTCGCTGGACCGCTGGTACCGGATATTCCTTGGCGACGGCTTTCCCCCCGTGCGCGCCGCGTGGCGAACTCTGTCGGTCACTCTCGGTGAAGAGGTGAGCGCCTCCGGCGTGATGGGAACGGCGATCGACCTGGACGAGGACGGCGCCCTCGTGGTTGAGACCAGGTCGGGAAGCAAGGTTCGGGTTCTTTCCGGAGAACTTCAATGATTCAGCTCTCGCTGGATGATGTTCGCGAAGGGATGCGGCTTGGCATTGCCGTCCGCGACCCCGACGGTCGGATCCTCCTGGGGCCGGGGGTGGTATTGAACCCCACGTACATCTCCCAGCTCCGCCAGCGCGGCTTCTGGGCGGTCTGGATCGAGGACAGCGACACTCAGGACATTCCCTACGAGGAGAACCTCTCGGAGGCCACGCGCGTCGCCGCTACGACCGCCATTCGGGAGACCTTCGCGATGACCACCCATGAGGCGCGGGAGCTGAAGTCCGCCTCAATCAAGGAAATCAGGACCATGCTGAAGAACCCGGGGTTTCAAAGGATCTTCCAGCGCCATCCCGTCATTGAAGCTTTGATGGGCCAGGTTGACCGGGTTGTCGAGGAGGTCATGGGGAGAGAGCTTCTCACGGGGCTCAACTCGATCCGGAGCCACGACGCCTACACGTACCACCACTGCCTGGACATGTCGGTTACGGGAATCATGATCGGCCGCCAGCTCGGCCTCACCTCTGATCGCTTGAGGGGGCTGGCAGTGGGCTCCATCCTCCACGACATCGGGAAGATCTTCGTCGACGACGGCATCCTGAACAAGGGGGGTCCTCTGACCCCCCAGGAGTTCAAGCGGATGAAGGACCACACTGTCCTGGGGTACATTCTCCTCAAGGACAACCTGAGGCTGGGGATCCTGCCACCCCACGTCGCGTACCAGCATCACGAGCGCCAGGACGGTACCGGCTACCCGCGGGGTCTCACGGGGGCTAACAAGATCCTCCGCGGCCGCGAGTATACGCCCGGGCGCATCACGCTAATGGGAGAGATCGCCGCCATAGCCGACTTCTATGACGCGTGCATCTCCGACCGCCCGTACCGCAAGGGGTTCCCTCCCGATCAGGTCTGGCAGATGGTCAGGGATCGCGCCGGGACCCACTTTAACAGGGAGATCGTGGAGGTCTTTCTCACGACCCAGCCTGTCTTTCCTCTGGGGATTCAGGTCGTGGTGACAGAAGGGCGGCATAA
This sequence comes from uncultured bacterium, assembly GCA_964642915.1. Lineage (GTDB taxonomy): Bacteria > Methylomirabilota > Methylomirabilia > Rokubacteriales > CSP1-6 > CAZXPE01. Next base: position 7,142 of record CAZXPE010000001.1, read on the forward strand.
GGGGTATAAAGGAGTCGTGGCCCGGGTGGATCGGCACGTACTGGAGCGGCCTGTGGTCCGCCTCCTGACCGATCCCTCCGGAAGGCGGATCGACCCGTTCGAGATCGACCTCGCGAAAGACGGGGAGATCCAGGTCCGCGGGATCGTGAGGCCTGGAGCGATGGCCCCGGACGGCGAAGGCCGCGATTAGGAGAAGGCGTGCTGCTCGTCATTGACGTCGGCAACACCACTACCGGGCTGGGAGTCTTTGAGGGCCCCAGGCTCCTGGTTTCATGGCGGCTGACGAGCAGGAAGGAGCAGACCGCTGACGAGTACGGGGTCTTTATCCAGACCCTTCTCCGCAGCCGCGGCTTCGAGCCCGGGCAGATCACGGCGGTGGCGATCTCCAACGTGGTTCCGCCGGTGCAGCAGACGCTGGAATGGACGTGCGGGAAATACTTCGGCGTCCGGCCGTTCACCGTTGAGCCCGGGATCAACGTAAAGATGCCGCTCAGGGTGGAGAACCCCCGCGAGGTGGGCCCGGACCGCATCGTCAACGCAGTGGCCGCGACAGCTCTTTACGGGGCGCCCCTCATCGTGATCGACTTCGGCACTGCAACCACCTTCGACTGCGTGAACCAGCGGGAGGAGTTCATCGGAGGCGCCATTGCCCCCGGGATCACCGCGGCGTCCGAGGCGCTCATCTCCACGGCCGCGCGCCTTTATAGAGTGGAGCTTGTCTGTCCAAAGGAGGCCATTGGCCGCAATACGACCACCAACATCCAGTCCGGCCTGATCTACGGTTACGCCGGTCTGGTGGATGGACTGGTTGGGCGGATGCGTGAAGAAATGGCGTGCGACCCCAAGGTCATAGCCACGGGCGGCCTCGCGGGACTGATCCAGGAGGTCGCGCGCACCATCCAGCACGTCAACCCTGACCTGACCCTCGAGGGGCTCAGGTTGATCTATGAGCAGTCGCGCTCGTGAGAGTGCGGTCGGGGCGGCCGCGACGTGGGCCTTGACAGTCTTCTCGGGCCGCCGGTATACTCACTCAAAATATAGTATGGTTTCCCCGGGTGTTCCCTATATACAGGGTTTCTAGCCGAGGAGAATCGGATATGGGCATGTGGGTCGGTCGTGGGCGGAAGGCGAGGATGGCGTATGGCTTCGATGACATCGCCCTGGTCCCCGGGACGGTGACCGTCAATCCCAACGAGGTTGACATCTCGTGGGAGCTTTGCGGCCGGCGCTTTGAGATACCGGTTGTCGCCGCCGCCATGGATGGCGTCGTTGACCCGAAGTTCGCCATCGAGATGGGGCGGCTCGGCGGGTTCGCCGTCCTGAACCTGGAGGGAATCCAGAGCCGGTACGAGAACCCCGACGAGGTCCTCGATCGGATCGTCTCGGCGAGCCTCGATGAGGCGACAAAAATCATCCAGTCCATCTACGCAGAGCCGATCAAGGAGGAACTGATCCACAAGCGCATCACCCATATCAAAAAGGGAGGCGGCCCTGCCGTGGTTTCCTCCATTCCCCAGCGGGCCGAGCGCTTCGCCAAGATCGCCGAGGAGGCTGGGGCCGACATCTTCGTGGTCCAGTCCACTGTCACGACCGCCCGGCACATCGCCACCGAATACACGCCGGTGGATCTGAAAAGGCTCAAGAAGAACCTCTCGATACCCCTGATCGTCGGGAACGTCGTGACCTACGAAGCCTGCCTGGAGCTGATGGAGTGCGGCGTGGACGCGCTCCTGATCGGGGTGGGCCCGGGGGCAGCCTGCACGAGCCGCGAGGTGCTCGGGCTGGGTGTGCCGCAGGTGACGGCGACAGCCGACTCGGCGGCCGCCCGCGATTTCCACTACAAGCAGACCGGGCGCTACGTCCCCATCCTCACTGACGGCGGAATGACCACCGGGGGAGACATCTGCAAGGCCCTGGCGTCAGGGGCTGACGCCGTGATGATCGGATCGGCCTTCGCGCGCGCTGTCGAGGCCCCCGGGCGCGGCTATCACTGGGGAATGGCCACCCCTCACCAGAACCTGCCGCGGGGAACGCGCATTCGGGTGGGCGTGATGGGACCGCTGGAGCAGATCCTCTTCGGTCCAGCGTTCACGGATGACGGCAGCCTCAACCTCGTCGGCGCCATCCGGACCTGCATGGGCGCGGTCGGGGCCAGGAACATCCGCGAGCTTCAGCTCACCGAGCTGATCATCGCCCCCGCCATCAAGACTGAGGGCAAGGTTTTCCAAAAAGCCCAGAAGGCGGGATTGGGCAAGTGAAACTCGGGTAAGCGTTCAGCGATCAGGGTTCAGCCGTCGGCCGGAAGGGAAGCTGATGCTCATATCGCTCATTGAGAAGCTGAACGCTGATGGCTGAGCGCGCCGTGGACAAGATTGCCGTCATCGACTTCGGGTCGCAGTACACGCAGTTGATCGCCCGCCGCATACGAGAGCTTCACGTCTATTCAGAGATATTTCCGTGCACCTATCCACTCGAGGAGCTGCTGGCGGGAGGCTTTAAAGGGATCGTGCTCTCGGGCGGCCCCTCCAGCGTCTACGAGGACGGATCTCCGCTTCCGTCCAAGAAAATCTTCGAGGCCTGCGTTCCCGTTCTCGGCATCTGCTACGGCATGCAGGTGATGGCCTACCTCCTCGGCGGGCACGTCGTCCCCGCCGACCGGCGGGAGTACGGGCGCGCCGAGTTGGCGCTTGAGGGAAGCGAAGGGCTGTTCGACGGCGTGAGACCCGAGCACGGGAACCGCATCACCGTTTGGATGAGCCACGGCGACACGGTGATAAAGCCGCCCAAAGGGTTCACCAGGATCGGTTCCACCGACAATTGCCCCGTGGCGGCCATGGCCGATCCGGCCCGGCGCCTCTACGCGGTACACTTTCATCCGGAGGTGATCCACACTCCCCAGGGGAGGACCATACTTCAGAACTTTCTCGCGCTCTGCGAGGCCAACCCCACGTGGTCCATGGCCTCCTTCCTGGACAAAGCCATTGAGGAGATCAGGGAGAAGGTCGGGCGCGACCGAATGCTCTGCGCGCTCTCGGGCGGCGTTGATTCCTCCGTGGTGGCGGTGCTGGCCCAAAGGGCGGCCGGCGATCAGCTCACCTGCGTCTTCGTCGACAACGGGCTCCTCAGAAAAGGGGAAGCCCCGAGCGTGGTTCGCACCTTCAGCGAGCACTTCAAGATGAATCTGATCCACGTGGATGCCTCTCGCCGCTTCTTGGACGCCCTTCGGGGCGTCACCGACCCGGAGGTCAAGAGGAAGCGGATCGGCGCCGAGTTTATCGCTGTTTTTGAAGAGGAGGCTCGAAAGCTCGGGGAGATCCCGTGGCTCGCTCAGGGGACACTCTATCCCGACGTGATCGAATCCGTCTCGTTCAAGGGGCCGTCGGCGACCATCAAGACCCACCACAATGTCGGCGGCCTGCCTGTCAGGATGCAGTTCAAGCTTGTGGAGCCGTTGAGAGAGCTGTTCAAGGACGAAGTGCGCCAGCTCGGCGAGCTGCTGGGTCTTCCCGCGGAGATTGTGTGGCGCCAGCCGTTTCCGGGCCCAGGCTTGGCGATCCGCGTTCTCGGGGAGGTTTCAGAGGAACGGCTGGAACTCCTCCGCGATGCGGACGCCGTTGTCCAAGAAGAGGTGCAAAAGGCAGGTCTTGAGCGGGAGCTTTGGCAGGCGTTCGCGGTGCTGCTCCCTGTCAAGACGGTGGGAGTGATGGGGGATTTCCGCACGTACGCCCAGGTGATCGCCCTTCGGGCGGTGATGAGCCAGGACGCCATGACTGCCGACTGGGCGCGCCTCCCTTACGACCTCCTGGGCAGAATCAGCAACCGAATCATTAACGAGGTGAAGGGGGTGAATCGGGTCGTCTTCGACATCTCATCCAAGCCTCCAAGCACCATAGAGTGGGAGTAGAGGCAGTCACATGCAGACCGACCGTTCCCGCGTCCAGGCACGCCTTCCGTGAGGCACGCCGAGTTCGTTCACCTCCACGTCCACTCTGAGTACAGCCTCCTGGACGGCGCCGCCCAACTCGAGAGACTGGTGGCGAAGGCCAAGGATCTCCGCTTCCCCGCCATCGCGCTTACCGACCACGGGAACCTCTTCGGAGCCATAGACTTCTACCTTGCCGCTCAAAAGGCCGGGGTCAAGCCGATCATCGGATGCGAGCTGTACGTTGCCCCCGGGAGCCGCTTCGAGAAGGCCAACGTGGACGGCTCCTATGAAGGGGCGAACCACTGCACCGTGCTGGCGAGAAACCTATCCGGATACAAAAACCTCATCAAGCTTGTCTCAAAAGGCTTCCTTGAGGGATTCTATTATAAGCCACGGGTGGATAAGGAGTTATTGTCTCAGCACTCTGACGGCCTCCTGGTCCTTTCGGGTTGCCTGAACTCGGAGGTCTCCCGCCTCCTCTGCCAGGGAGAGGAGACGAGGGCGAAAGAGGTAGCAGGCTGGTTCCAGGAGGTCTTCGGCAAGGATTACTACTTCATGGAGCTTCAGTCCCACGGGCTCCCTGAGCAGAAAAAGGTGACGGAAGGAGCGCTCAGAATCGCCAGCGCTCTCGGCATCCCGGTGGTCGGCACCAATGATTCCCATTATCTCGAGCCTTCGCACGCCAGGGCCCACGAGGCTCTCCTCTGCATCCAAACGGGCACGACGATAAAGGACCCGAACCGCTGGCGGTTTTCCGCCGACGAGTTCTATCTCAAGTCTGCCGAGGAGATGGGCCGCGTGTTCGCCGACCTCCCTGAAGCGTGCCGGAACACGTTGGCCGTGGCCGAGCGGTGCAACCTGGAGCTGTCCTTCGGCCAGTTTCATCTGCCGACGTATCAGATCCCGGCGGGCTACACGAGCGAGAGCTACCTCGAGCGCCTCGCCCTCGAAGGATGCAGGCGGCGCTATGGCGCGACTCCCCCGGATGCCGTTTCGGTACGGCTCGCCCAGGAGCTGGACGTCATCAAGAAAATGGGGTTCGCGGGATACTTTCTGGTGGTCTGGGATTTCATCAAGTACGCCAAGGACCGGGGGATCGCTGTCGGGCCGGGGCGCGGGTCGGCGGCGGGGTCGGTGGTCGCCTACTCGCTCGGGATCACCAATATCGATCCTGTCCGCTACGGCCTCCTCTTCGAGCGCTTCCTGAATCCCGAGAGAGTGACGATGCCCGACATGGACATCGACTTCTCAGACGACCGCCGGGACGAGGTGATCGAGTACGTGGCTCAACGGTACGGGCGCGAGAACGTGGCCCAGATCATCACCTTCGGGACCCTCGGGGCCAAGGCGGTGATCCGTGACGTGGGGCGCGCCCTCGGGATGCCGTACAACGAGGTGGACCGGATCGCCAAGCTTGTGCCGAACACCCTCAACATCACGCTGGATGCGGCCCTTGAGCAATCGCCGCCGCTGGCCGAGGCGGTCAGGGGAAGGCATGAAGTGGCTGAGCTCTGGGAGACCGCCAAGTCCCTCGAGGGGCTCACCCGGCACGCATCGACTCACGCCGCCGGCGTCGTCATCTCCGATCAGCCGCTCATAGAGCACGTACCGCTCTACAAGGGGAGCCGGGGCGAGGTCACGACCCAGTACGCCATGGGCCCCATCGAGAAGATCGGCCTCCTCAAGATGGACTTTCTTGGCCTCCGAACACTGACGGTCATCGCCAACACGCTCAGGCTCGTGAGCCAGTCGAAGGGAGCCACGCTAGACCCCGAGACCATCCCGCTTGACGACGGGAACACGTACCGGCTCCTTTCCGAGGCCAACACGTCGGGGGTGTTCCAACTGGAATCGCCTGGAATGCGCGAGGCGCTGCGGAAGCTCCGGCCCGAGCGCCTCGAGGACGTGATCGCGATTGTGGCTCTCTATCGGCCGGGCCCCATGGACCTGATCCCTGAGTTCATCAACCGGAAGCATGGAAGATCGAAGATCGCCTACGATCATCCCGCAATGGAAAAGCACCTCCGGGAGACTTACGGGATCATGGTCTATCAGGAACAGGTCATGCAGATTGCCGGGGAGATGGCCGGTTTCAGCATGGGTGAGGCGGACATTCTCCGGCGGGCGATGGGAAAGAAGGACAGGGAGATGATGGCGACGCAGCGGGCCAAGTTCATAGCCGGCTGCAAGGCCAATCGGATTGACGAGAAGAAGGCCGAGAAGGTCTTCGACCTCATGGAGAAGTTTGCTGGATACGGCTTTAACAAATGTCTGACCGCGGACACGCTCGTCCAAATGGCGGATGGAACGCAGAAGCCGATCACAGAGATCGAGTCCGGAGATCTCGTCCTCACCAAGGACGGACCCTATCGAACCCTCGGGGTCAGGCCGAGCGGGATCAGGCCCGTCTGGCGATTGACACTGGCGAATGGGATGATGATTCGGTGCACGGCCGACCATCCCGTGTTCACCCCGCGTGGCTGGGTCAATGCCGAAGACTTGTCGGGCGGGGATTTCGTCGCGGTGGCCCGGGAGCTCCCCTCTGGCGTTCAGTCGGCCGCGCCGCATTGGCCCGCTCTTCTCGGGTACGCCCTGTCCGAAGGGAGCCTGGGCGTCGAGTTTCTGTTTCATAAGTGCGGGCTTCAACATCAGTCGGCGGTGACAAAACGGGTGCCGTCTATCGTCGATTGTTGGGACCGCGAGGCCGTTTCAGTCCTGACGGCCAAGCTCTTTCAAGGGGACGGGTGCATTCATCCGGCGACCTTGTCCGTTTACTATGCGACCTCCTCCAGAGGGTTGGCCAGAGATGTGCAACGACTTCTTCTCAAGCTAGGGATCTGTTCGACTCTCCACGAGAAGTCCTTTGCCTATCGCACCGGGCCGCGTGTCGGCTACACGATCAATGTAGTCGGCGGTCGCTCCGCCTACGCCCGGCTTCAGGACCTTTTGGGTCCGCACCTCGTGGGAGAAAAACAAAGGGCTCTTCGGAAGCTTGTGAACTCCTACAAAAACTCGAAGGTCCTCTTCGCCCGCGGGACTGTCGATGTGATTCCGACTGCGCTCTATATCGAGCCTCTCCGTCGAGAGATTGCCAAACGCTACCCCACCTTGAAAGCGGGGTGTCGGGCTCTGGATGTTGCATACCGGCTCGTGTTCCGGGATGGGAGGAAAGGGGGAATTCGACGGGATACGCTCCGGCATCTCGCCGAGCGACTCGATTCCCCCGAGCTCCTGGCCCTCGCCGACGCGCCGGTCGCCTGGGTGAGGTGGAAAAGGTTCAACGAAGACGGGGTTGAAGAAACCTTCGATATTGAAGTTCCCGGAACGAACAGCTTCATCGCGAACGGGGTGGTCGTGCATAATTCCCACGCAGCGGCCTACGCCGTGGTGGCTTACCACACCGCATACCTGAAGGCCAACTACCCGGTCGAGTTCATGGCGGCGCTGCTCACCTCTGAGACGGGTGACACGGACAGGATCGTGAGGTACATCGACGAGTGCCGGGCGATGGGGATCCAGGTCCTGCCTCCGGACGTGAACCTCTCCATGGTCCAGTTCACGGTGGTTGCGGACACAATTCGGTTCGGCCTGGCGGCGATCAAGAACGTGGGAGAGGCTGCGATCCGATCCATCGTGAAAACGCGGGAGGAAAAGGGGCCCTTTTCCACGCTCTCGGATTTTTGCCGGCGTGCTGACCTGCGGCTTCTCAACCGGCGGGTCATCGAGAGCCTGATCAAGGCGGGAGCCTTCGACTCGCTCGGAGCCAGGCGAGCCCAACTCCTTGAGGAGCTGGACAGGGCCATGGAAAACGGGCACCGCTATCAGCGGGACCGCCAGGAAGGGCAGGCGTCGTTTTTCGATCTGATGGCCGACTCTCCGGCGTCTCAGGGCGCCGAGAAGGCCGGAACCGGCGCCGAGAGGCCCTCGCCGGAGATAGCCGAGTGGGACTCTGATCGGCTCCTCGCCTACGAAAAAGAGGTGCTGGGGCTCTACCTGTCTGGCCATCCGCTCGCGCGCTTCCGCGACGTCGCCGGAACGCTCGGGGTCTCGCCGATCGGCCAGCTTGGAGCGAAGAACGACGGCGCCCGCGTGACCATCTTCGGGCAGGTGACCGCGCTCAAAGAGATCACGACCAAGAGCGGCGACCGGATGGCCTTCGCGACGGTTGAGGACATGGACGGGAGCGTTGAGATCACGATCTTCCCGGAGCCTTTCAAGGCTTCCGTGGCAGCCCTTCGCTCCGGGCAGCCGATCCTTGTCCGCGGCCGGGTCGACGGGGCCGACGAAGCGAAGAAGGTGCTTGCCGAGGAGATCCGGCCTCTGGAAGCGGTTGCCAACGGAAGTCCAGTCGCCGCTTCCTTGGCCGGCGCTGATTTTACCCGAGCCGCTCCTGCTGATGCCGGTCGGTTCGGCGAACCCTCGCCCGCAGGGGCTCAGACCTGCCGGATTCGGGTTCCGATAGGCGGCGATTCGAGAGCGCTCCTGGACGCCATCAAGCGGCATTGCGGCGAGCATGGGGGGAACGTCCCGCTTTTTCTCCACCTCCTGCTTGACAAAAGGGAAGTCGTGGTCAGGGCCAGGGCGTGCCCGGTTCGTCCCGCTCCCGCTCTCCTGGAGAAAGTGGAGGCCCTCCTCGGGCGCGGGAGTATAATCATCGAGTATGGTCGAGGGGCTTGAGTTCGAGAAACCGCTTCTTGAGCTGGAAAACCGGATAGCCGAGCTTCGGGCCTCCGCCGATCCGCTTTCCGTCCGCGACGAGGTCTCGAAGCTGGAGGAGCGCCTCGAAAAACTCCGCCGGAGGACATACGCCGGCCTGACCCCGTGGGAACGCACCCAGCTTGCCCGCCATCCAAAGCGTCCTCACGCTCTCGATCTGATTCGGCTGCTCATGGAAGACTTTGTCGAGCTCCACGGCGACCGGCTGTTCGGCGACGACAGAGCCGTCGTGGCGGGTCTCGGGCGCTTTGAGGGGCAGTCGGTCGTGGTGCTCGGGCACCAGAAGGGGCGCGACACCCGCGAGAACATCCAGCGGAATTTCGGAATGCCCCATCCGGAAGGGTACCGCAAGGCGCTTCGCCTCATGAAGTTTGCTGAAAAGTTCAGGAAACCGGTCTTCACGTTCATCGACACGCCGGGCGCGTATCCGGGGTTGGGGGCTGAAGAACGGGGACAAGCAGAGGCGATCGCCCGCAACCTCAGGGAAATGGCGGGGCTCAGGGTCCCCATTATAGCGGTCGTCACAGGGGAAGGGGGAAGCGGCGGGGCGCTGGCTATTGGGGTAGGTGACCGGGTGCTGATGCTCGAGTATGCCGTCTATTCGGTGATTTCACCCGAAGGGTGCGCGGCGATTCTCTGGGGGGAGGGATCGAAGGCCCCAGAAGCGGCGGAAATCATGCGCATTACCGCACCGGACCTGTTGCGTCTCGGAGTGATCGACGGGATCGTGCCCGAACCCGTCGGGGGGGCGCACCGGAACTGGGAAGAAACCGCGGCCAACCTCCGGCAGGCGCTCAGGGATTCCCTCTGGGAGCTTAAGTCGAAGTCGCCGGAGGACCTGATTCGGGAGCGCTACGAGAAGTTCAGGAAGATCGGCGTATTCGAGGAGGCCCTCTGACGTAAGCCGGGCCGCGCGGCGCGGGCGGGGTTCATGGCTTCGCGCCGGGCTCGATCAGAGCCAGCGCGGTATCCTCGTCAGTCACCAGAACGTTCATAAAACGGCCGAGCAGGGCCCCGCGAATCGCCTCCACTTTCTGATCTCCCCCCGCCACAGCGATGACGTATTTTCCGTACGCGCGTGAGAGAGCCTGTAGCCGATCGGCCCCCACAGAGAGGACGCGGCGGTTCAGCGCGCGGAGCTCTTCCCGGTCCACGATCTTCCCTTCGCGGTCGAAGGGCTGGTAGTTGATCTCGCCCACCACGCCGAACGCCCTGAGTTTTCTGACACTCACGCCGTAGGACTCCGCCAGGGAGCAGAATCCGGGAGTCTCCTCTCCGATCATCCCGATGCCCACCAGCGCGATGTCAACGGCCTGGGCGCCCTCGTAGATCCGGCGGATCTCGGGGTTCCTCAGCAACCGCCGCCGCTCGCGCTCGATTTCGCCGAGGGGTCCGAGCATCTGGAGGGGCAGGGCATAAGCCGTCACCTGTGGCCGGTACTTGGCGGCCATCATCCCGACGAGGGTGTTCGGAAACAGGTCAACGAGCTTCAGCGTCGACTCGCCGGAAAGCGGATAGAGCGTGAGATTCTTGAATCTCCGCTCTCTCAGGCGATGGATGGTGTGATAGAGGGTGAACCCGCATGAGAGGCCCACCCTGACCCCGTCGGCGGCCACCGCTTCAAAGTAGCGGGCGGCGGCGGCTCCAAGCTCTTCCTTGATGTCTCCGCGGTCCCCGGCCGGGATAACCACGGCGTCTTTGAGGCTGAACCGCTCGACCAGGGCGGCCTCGAGCCGCGGGTTTTTCGGCAGGTCCAGCTCCACCCGGATCAGGCCGTCGGCGAAGGCGCGCTTGAGCAAGCGCGAGACCTTGGACGATGAGAGGCGCAAGGCCTTGGCGATCTCCCTCTGGGTCTTGCGCTGGTGGTAGAAGAGCTCGAGGCACTGGACCATCTGCCTGAGCTCCTGGCGGCTCAAAAGATCCCGGTCTGGCATAGCTGAAATAAATTTCAGTGCTTAAAATTTCTTGCTTGACAGTGCAAATGATATCGCATTATGATTCTTTTGTTTAGTTTTTTTTATCCTCACCAACTCCAAGGAGATGGCCATGGCGAACCAGAAGAAATACGGACACGGCAACGGCAAGAAGATGCCCTTATCCGATTACCACCAGTCGAAGGAGGAGCAGGCGAGTTTCCCCCCTACGTGCACCGAGCGGATCAGCGTCACGAACACCCCCAACATCTTCTCCTACAGGTCTTACATTTTCGCGAAGAAGCCGGAGCTGGTCCAGAGGCTTGTCAAGGCGACCAAGGCCGACGTCGGGGGCGTTGGCGGCCATGTGGTGGCCGCTGAAGAGGTGAAGGGCATCATCGCCAAGTTCGTCCTGGAAAACAACGCGTACCGAGGCGAGCCCATCTTCACCTCACTGATCGTGACCCATACCGGCGACGACGTGGCGGTGACCGGCATTATGTCCGAGAAGGTGGACATGTCGGTGGTTGATGAGCTGATGTGGGACGCCCTCCAGGCCGGAGCCGATAAGGCGACGGAGCTGGGTCTCTACGGCCCCGGGCAGGATCTTGTGGCGGATGCGTTCACCGGGAACCTTCGTGGCGCTGGGCCGGCCACAATCGCTTTGCCGCTTCCGGTGAGGCCCGACAACCCGTCGCAGACCGTGCTGGCCTCTTTCGCCGACAAGACCGAGCCCATGGCATTTAACTATTACGCCACTGGGGCGTATCTTCTGCCCCGCTTCAACACCGGCCTCGTCATCGCCTCATCCAGGATGAAGCGCGGTTACATCATGGAGATCGTGGACCTGGACACGAAGGCGCAGGCGGTTGAAGGCGGCGCGCATCCGCGAAACCAGCGCGAGCTGGACCTTGCAATGGAGAAGCTCGCCGCCGGGCTTCAGGAGAAAGTGATCGCCCTCCGGTCTCCGGAGGACCTCTTCGACATTGAGGGGCTTTGCCGTTCTTCGCGGTTCGTTGTGGCCAGGATCTGGAGCAGAAACGAGAGAGGGGAAAAAGACGGTCTGGGTTACATCTGTTCAGCAGAGAGGCTCCACAACATCAAGACGAAGAAGGGGTTCACGTACGGCGGTAAGGACGACCCCGTGCTTCTTGCCTTCGCCCAGGGCGACTGGCCCGCCCCCGGCGAGATGACCTCTCCGTGGGCCGCCTGCCCCATGGTGGCGGGCGACTGCCGCGGCAGCCACAACCTCCACATCCTCCCTGTGCCGATCAACTGGCAGACTTCCTTCTGGTCAGGTCCGGTCATCTCGGCGATCACCCTGTCCTGCAACATCCACACGGGGCGTATCGGAGCAATCTCCGATCAGTTCGCGCTGGGGACCCCGTGGGACCATGCCCGCACCCGGGCTTCCGAGCTGGCCATGCAGTTCCGCTCGGCCCACGGGATCAAGCAGCCGGCCACGCTGCACGAGGACGAGCTGGAGTACCAGGAAGGATGGAAGGAGCGGCGGAGCCGCCTGGAGCGGCAGTTCGAAGTGAAACCGCCGTTCGTTTGGAACGGAAGCGGCAAGGCGGGCAAAGCTCTCGTGAAGTAGAAGTCCCGCGCCGCGGCTCTGACCGGCCACCGGAGGGTTCTCCGGTGGCCGGTTTCTTCCTCCCGCATTGACTTCCTTCAGGTCGAGTGTTAACGTGAATCAACTACTTGCAAGGAGTGGCCATACCGCGCATGGCTAAGCTTCACCTCATTACGTACGGCTGCCAGATGAACGACTATGACTCAGAACGGGTGGCCAGCCTCCTGAAGGACCTCCACCAGTACGACCTGACTGACCGGGAAGATGAAGCAGACCTGATCCTCCTCAACACCTGCTCGATCCGTGAGAGGGCCGAGGAGAAGGTCTTCTCCAAGCTCGGCCAATTGAAGCGGCTCAAAGAGAGAAGGCGCGACCTGATTCTCGGCGTTATGGGATGCATGGCGCATCTCCAGCGCACCGCGATAGAAAGGCGCGCCCCTCACGTGGACCTCATCTTCGGATCATCGGCCGCCGCCAGGGTAGGGGATCTGATAGAACGGGTGAAACAGGGCCGAGGTCCCGTCCTGGATACCGGCGAAGGGCCGCTGGTCAAGCTCGCCTCCAGGGCTTCCGTTCCAGGCCGCGTGAAGGCGTTCGTCACCATCATGGAGGGGTGCGAGAAGTTCTGCACGTTCTGCGTGGTGCCGATGACGCGCGGGCGAGAGCGAAGCCATCCGCCCGACTCGATCCTCAACGAGGTCAAAAGACTGGCCGACCAGGGCTGCCGCGAAGTCACTCTTATAGGCCAGACCGTCAACGCCTACGGGCGCGACCTGGAACCGCCGACCGATCTTGCCGCGCTCCTCGAACAGGTGAACGAGGTGGTTGGCGTCGAGAGGATCCGCTTCGTCACGTCCAACCCGTACAACCTCACGAGCCGCCTGATCCGCGCGATCAGGGACGTTCCCAAGGTGTGCGAGTCCATTCACCTGCCGCTCCAGTCGGGCTCCGACCGGATCCTCACGCTGATGAACCGGGGTTACACCCGGAACCGTTACCTTGAGCTGATCGCCGAGATGAAGGAAACTGTCCCGGAAATCGCGCTTTCCACTGACCTCATCGTGGGATTCCCGGGAGAGACAGAAGAGGATTTCGAAGCGACAGTGGAGATGGTGGAGACGGTGGCTTACGACAGCGTCTTTGCCTTCCGGTATTCGCGCCGCCCCGGCACCCCCGCGGCCTCCATGTCCGGCCAGGTGCCCGAGGGAGTGAAGGCGCGCCGGAACGCGCGAACCCTCGATGTCTCCGGCGCGATCGCCGTGAGGAAGAACCGCGATCTGGAAGGACGCGAGGTTGAGGTTCTTGTTGACGGGGCTTCCAGGAAGAACCCCGCCGAGCTGTCCGGTCGCACGAGATGCAACCGCGTCGTCAATTTCGACGGAGGAGGCCGGCCCCTCGTTGGAGAGCTGGTGCGAGTTCGAATCGCCCAGGCAATGCCTCACAGCCTGAGGGGGACGCTGCTTACTCCCGGGCCAGCGCCCGGCGCTGCCTGACCTCGCAAGGAGGACACCATATGTGGCTGGAGATGAAGGTGCGGGGGCTGGCCCTTGATCCGCTCTCCAATATGCCTATAGTGATTTTGCGCGACGAGGAGGACAAGCGCTCGCTGCCGATCTGGGTCGGCGTTTTCGAGGCCAACGCGATCGCTCTGGAGCTCGAAAAGATCGCCACCCCGCGGCCGATGACGCACGACCTCATCAAGAACATCCTGGAGTCTCTGGACGCCAGGGTGGGCAAGGTAGTCGTGAACGATCTCAGAGACAACACCTTCTTCGCCGTGATACACCTCCACCTTGGAGGGTCCGAGATCACGGTGGACTCGCGGCCGTCCGACGCAATCGCGCTCGCCCTTCGCGTCGGCGCCCCGATATTCGTTGACGAGGAAGTTGTACTGAAAGCGAAGAGCGTTGAGATCGCGAAGGAAGGGGAACCCGGCAAGCTGGAAGACCAGGAAAAGCTGAAGGAGTGGCTCGACAACCTCAAGCCTGAAGACTTCGGCAAGTTCAAGTCGTGACCGTTAATGCGGGTCGGCGTCTTCACGAACAACTACCTCCCGATGCGCGGGGGCGTGACCGCGTCTATCGAGGTCCTGCGGAGGGGCTGCGAGGATCGAGGTCACAGCGTCTACATTTTCGCCCCGCGGTTTCGAGGCCACACAGACTCCTCCCCGGCCGTCTTCCGGTATCCGTCCGTTCCTGCGCTTTCTTATCCTGATTTTTCTCTCCCGATCCCGTTCTCTCCCCGAATCGAGCGCGCGGCAAAGGCTATAGGCATCGACGTGTTTCACGCCCAGCACCCGTTCCTTCTGGGTCCTGCGGCCAGAAGAATTGCGAGACAGACTGGCCGGCCCCTCGTGTTCACCTACCACACCCAATATGACAAGTACGCTCACTACGTGCCGTTGAGCCGTGGCTTGGTGGAGCGGGAGGCGATCCGGCGGAGCACCCGCTTCGCGTCCTCGGCCGACTTGGTTATCGCCCCATCCCGGTGGGTCAGGAACTTTCTTCTAGAGCACGGGGTAACGGCGCCCGTCGAGGTGGTCCCGACAGGAGTAGAAGAAGAGACCTTTACTCCCGGAAGCTCGACGATTGCTCGGGCTGCTATCGGGCTCCCGGAGGGGAAACCGACGCTCCTGTATGCCGGCCGCCTCGACCGGGAAAAGAACATAGAGCTGATTCTGGACGCCTTCGTCCACGTTTCAGCGTTGATCCCTGAGGCCCGGCTTCTCCTCGCGGGGCAGGGGAGCGAGCGGAGCCGGCTTGAGGCACTTGCCAGGCGGTCCAGCGCCGGGGGCCGCATCATCTTCCTCGGCTCCAAGCCTCGAGAGGAGCTGCCCGCCGTTTACCGGGCGGCTGATCTTTTCATTTTCGCCTCGCAGACGGAAACCCAGGGGCTGGCTGTGGCCGAGGCGATGGGCTGCGGGGTGCCGGTGGTGGCGGTGCGCGCTCCGGGAGTGGACGAGATGATCAGGGACGGGGAAACCGGAGTTCTCACAAAACCTGATCCAGTAGAGATGGCCGATGCCGCGATCCGGCTTCTGCTGGACAGTAAGGCGCGCCATATATTCGGAGCCCTTGCCCGGCGACGCGTCATCGAAGAGTTATCGGCGAGCCGGCAGGTTGAGAGGCTCTTGGCTCTTTACGCCGATCTCCTGGGTCGCCGCCAGCCCTGCGATACCAGCGGGTGTTGATCCAAATGGCTGAAACGGCCAGAGGGATCGATCTGGTCCTTCAGGATAAGTGGAAAGAGCCCGGAGGCCGCGGGCTGCTTACCGACGATCCGCGGGTGAGAGCGCTCGCCAGAGTGCTCGTGACGTATCCGGAAATCCGCTATATCCTCCCGAACCGCATAAGCCTTGAGCCGGACGCCGATCCCCATCTTCTCGAAACCGTGGCGAGGTTTCTCGGGCGGCAGGAGTGGTTCGTGAAGTCAGTGCTGATCCGCTAACTGACCCGCGTCATGAACTTAACATAATCCTTCTTATCGGACCTAAATTGTCGAATAAACCCGCATAGGCGTACAGCGGGGATCCTCTGTCAGGGCTGTGATTCCCCTCCCAGGGCAACCAGCCGCGATCTGATCTCTTCGGCCAGCCTGCCCCGCGGGGAGCTGCGGATGAGCTTCTGGTAGGTCTCCAGGGCCTGGGGGCGCTGCTGTAGAAGCTCTTGGACCCGGGCCATGGCGAGTAAGGCCTCCTCATAGAGGAAGTCGGTGGGCTTCAACCCTTCAGATGCCTTCTGGTAGGCTGCCAGGGCGTCGGCATGCCTCCCTTCTCCCTCAAGGGCATATCCGATCCCCAGTTGGGCAAGCCGGGTCAGGCTGCCCCCGGTCCTGGCCTGAACGACGTACTGGAAGGCTTCCCGCGCCGCGGCAAACGATCTGGCCTGATGGCGGAGGTTTCCGAGAAGATAGGCGGCCTCCGGTGTCGCCGGATGCCGGGGATATGCGGCAAGGGCGCTTTCGAGAGCCTGATCAGCGCCGCTTCGTTGGGCGGCTGTTGCCTGGGGAGAGGTCGCTTCGTGGGCCAGCCGGCTCGCCTCTAACAGCGCTGCGCGCCCCTTCGATTGGGAGGCGTCCCACCAGTACCATCCTGCCATCACCAGGAGAAACAAGCCGGCCGCTCCGCCCCCGGCGAGCAGGGCCCACTTCCAAATACTCCCGGCCCTCAAGCGCCCGATGGAAAACCAGGCAGTCATCGCGGAGCCGTTCCGGCGCGGGCAGTTCCTTCGCTGATCTCCGCAAGAGGCTGAGCGGAGCGTTCGACCCAGACTTCCCCTTTAACTCGGGCGCCTTCGGCTGCGGTGAGGCTCCCGCTTTTCAGGCTTCCCGTCAGCACCCCTGAAGGGAGAATCTCCACTCGAGCGGATGCCGATAGGTTGCCGCGGACCGTCCCTCCGATGACGACGGTCGCAGCAGAAATGTTCCCGTCCACCTCGGCTCCGTCCCCGACGAGCACCGTGCCCGTCAAGGTGATTTCTCCCTCAAACCTGCCCAGGATCTGGATATCCCCTTCTCCCGATATCTCCCCTTTTACCCTCATGCCCTCCCCGATGAGTCCGCCGTTCCCGCTTTTGGGGAGGTCCGGGGTGACGCTTTCAGGAGACGCCTCCTGGGAGATCCCAAGGAACCGGCCGACAGCCGAGAGGACGCTCATTGGCGCACCGTCAGAACAGGAGGTGGAATCTGAGCCCGCGGCGGTATTGCCGGCCGCACCGTGAGCAGCGGAGCCATCCACGAAACGCCCGCCGGACGACCCACCGGCAGTGCGGGCAGCGCTGATAGTATCGCATGCCGAGAAAGACACCGATGGTGGCTATGATAACCGCCATAAACGTCACAACTGGTGAGAGCGAGATGAGCGCATCCACGGTCATTCCCGTTCACTTTAAAAGAAACTCTTCCGGCGTGTCAAGGATTTGCCGTTCCGCGGAAACGCAACAACCAGCTTGACGGCGGATCAAACCCCCGATAGGCTCTGGCCGTGGCCGAAACGATACGAGCGACCCCGGGCTCAACCGGCGCCGCAAACGAGCGGCGGCGGCGGATCAGCGCAATCACCGCCTGCACACCAGCGGGGTCGGCGGTCGCCATCCTGTGCGCGGTGACGAATGCGGCCCTAGTGAACTGGTATCAGCCTACCCGCGCTTGGAAGTACGTCATGTGGGAGGGCGGCGTTCTCGAGTGGCTCACGGCCCTGAGCTTCCTTGCCGCAGGCGGAGTGTACCTCGGGCTGGCGCTGGCCTCGGAGAGGAGCAGGGATCAGCGCGCGTGGTTTGCGGTCTTCGCAATCGGGTCGCTGGTCCTTGCCGGGGAGGAACTGAACTGGGGCCGCGGCATGCTCGTGCTGGACCTGGATGATCCCTGGTTCAACGCGCGCTATAACATCCAGGGAGGGAACCTGCACAACGCGGTCGATGCGGCAGTTCCGATCCTGGTGTTCGTCGGGCTCGCCGGCGGGCTGAGAATCACCGCTCACTGGTCACTCAGGATCGTTCCCATTCCCGTTGGTTTCCTCAACGCCGTCATCATCGCGGCGTCCTCGATCCCGTTTATGAATCTCCAGGGCGACCGCTTCCTGTTCCTTGATGAGGTCCTCGAATGGTCGGGCGCCGCCCTCATCTTCTGTCTCGCGCTCCATTATCGGTACGGGTGGTTTTTCCTCCCGCAGCGCAAGCCGTAAAGACATCCGGCGCGAAAGGGACAAGCGAGATGCAAGAAAGCTTCAGGATAAAAACGCAGAAGACTGAAGAGGTGGTGGACATTACTGGGCACGTCGCTGATATCGTCCGCCGGGCGCAAATGCGCGAAGGGATATGCACTGTGTTCGTCAGGCACGCCACTGCCGCCGTGGTCATAAACGAAAACGCCGATCCAGGGTTCCGACAGGACATGGTCACGGCCCTAGACCGGCTCCTCCCAAGAGGGATTTGGGAGCACGACAAGGTGGATGACAATGGCGCGGCACACCTCAAGGCTGCGATCCTGGGGCCTTCTGAGGCCGTGCCGGTGAAAAACGGCAGGCTCCTGCTCGGGACGTGGCAAGGCATCGCGCTGGTCGAGTGGGACGGCCCCCGCGAGCGCGAGGTAATCGTGGATGTTCACTAGGCGGAAAAAATGGTGCCCCCGGGGTGACTCGAACACCCGGCACGCAGTTTAGGAAACTGCTGCTCTGTCCGCCTGAGCTACGGGGGCACGCAGTAGCGCCGAGAAGCTCCCTTATTCTACTACAGCAGAAGGTCATGGGGACCAACGCCGCGGGCCGCCTGGGGGCTCGGCAGCTTCCTCGGGCCGGCGGCCTTTTCCAGTTCGGCGAGCCGCTCGGCTGGGATCTCCATAGCGCTTGCGATTTCCTCGACTGTCGGGTTTCTGCCGAGCTGTCGCCTGAGGCGGGCTTTTTCCTTGAGGGAGCGCTTGAGGAGCGCCTCCATATGAGCTGAAAACCGGACAGAGCGCGCCTGGTTAACGAGCGCCCGGACCATGGCCTGCCTGACCCGCCATGCGGCGTAGCTGTCGAAGGTAGCCTCGCGGCCGCGGCGGAACTGCCTAACGGCTCTGAGAAGACCCAGGTTTCCCTCCTCGACCAGATCCGCGAGCGGGAGTCCCCGGCTCACGTATCCCCGGGCGATGCGGACGACGCGTCCGAGGTTGGTCTCAACCAGCCGAGCCTCGGCCTCCCGGTCCCCGGTCGTGACCCTGAGCACCAGCGCCTGTTGCTCATCGGGCGTGGATGGGCTGATTCCAGAAATTTCCTGGAGGTAGAGAGAGAGGACCTCGCGTTCCCGGGAGCATTCGTCGCGCTCATCCGGCGCTCCTTCCGGGTTGAAGTCCCGGTCCGCTCTACTCATCCTCCTCGTCCTCGTCAGGTTGGGTCTCGGAAACTGGCACGATCTCCCGGTCCGGTAGAAGAAACAAAGGGTTGAGGAATCGATCGTTATCCCTGATCTCGAAATGGAGATGATAGGTGGTCGCCCGTCCGGTTCGGCCGACGGTTCCTATGATCTGGCCTTGGGCTACTTGGTCACCCACCTCGACGAAGTTTTGCAGGTTGTGGGCGTACACGGTGACAAAGCCCCCCTCATGCTCGATCTTCACGACGCGGCCGTAAAGGCGCTCCCAACCGCTGAAAATGACGGCACCCGCCGCCGCCGCCTGGATCGGTGTTCCTGCCTCAGCCTTGACATCGATCCCTCTGTGCCAGCTCCTCCTCCGCCTTCCGAAGTCAGAGCTGACCGGCCCGTCCAGGGGCCACAGAAGGTTGATAGCGCGGCCATCAAGTTCTGGCTTCGGCAGCACAGGGTCGGCAGGCACCTGCTGGTAGGACACCTTTCCCGTGGCGGCGGGCCGCGGCTTCCCGGGAACCAGCAATCGCTGTCCCACTGCCAGGACGTCGGGGCGATGCAAGCGGTTCGACTCGATCAGGGCTCTGACGCTGACGCCGTAAAGCGAGGCGATCCGGCCCAGCGTCTCTTCCCTACGGACGGTGTGAAACGTCTGTTTTTTCTTGGCGGTGGCTGTCTCGGACCTCGGATGGGCGGTGCCAGCTCCCGGATGGGAGAGCACGTAGAGGCCCAGCATGACAAGCCACGGCACAGGAGCCCGAGCGAAGCGCCCCATCCCGCTCTTCATGTCATCCCTCAAAACTCGGCGAAGCGGATCCCGAACGACACAAAGCGCCCGGTTGGGGGGACCCTCGTCACGGTGACCTTTTCGACTCGCGCGAGCGGGGGCCCACGCTCCAGATCCCGGACAAGATCGTCTATGCACTCCAAAGGGCCTTCGACACGAACCCGCACCCGGCCATCCCGGAGGTTCATGACGTACCCCGTAAGCCCGAGCTTCTCCGCCTTTCGCTGGGTGAAGTTCCGGTACCCGACTCCCTGGATGTGGCCCTCCACGACAATTTCCGCGGCGCTCCTGGGACTTAGTACGGTCATCTATGAAAGAAGGAAAGTTGGTCGGGGCGACTGGATTTGAACCAGCGACCTCCTGCTCCCGAAGCAGGCGCGCTACCAGGCTGCGCTACGCCCCGGCGTCTCAAGGCAAGGTCGATATTCAACACTCCCAAGCGTATTTTCCAATGAGTTTCACGAAGACGCAACCGACCTCCGTGGTCGTCCGCATCTCACCGCCCACCCGGTCGACCACCGTGAGCTGCTGCGCGGTGGCGTCGCCGACAGGAAGAACCATGCGCCCGTTCTCTGCGAGCTGCTCGAAGAGCGGCGGCGGCACTGCCGGGGCCCCTGCGGTCACGAGTATCCTGTCGAAGGGCGCTTCGTCAGACCAGCCGAACGTCCCGTTGGCGGTTCGCACCCAGACGTTCATGTGCCCGAGCTCCTCTAAAATCCTGCGCGCGCGGCTCGCCAGGGAAGCCAGGCGCTCGACCGAGCAGACCCGGCGGGCGCACTCGGCCAGCACCGCCGTTTGATAGCCCGACCCCGTGCCGATTTCCAGCACCTTTTCCGTCCCGGTCAGCCTGAGAAGCTGTGTCATCAATCCGACCATGTACGGTTGCGAAATCGTTTGCCCCTCCCCAATGGGGAGCGGGTAATCGCCGTACGCGCGGTCCTGAAACGCTTCGTCCACGAAAAGGTGGCGGGGAACCTTCTGCATGGCCTCAACGACGCGCGCGTCGGTAATGCCCCGGCGGATCAATTGCTCCTCAACCATCCGCTCGCGCTCTTTCCAGAACCGCCCCTCACGAAGGTTCACGGATCCGCTTCAGCCTCTCCCCTCGCCCGCGTGCGCCTGCGGAGCCCTTCAAGGACGGCGCTTTTGAACCGAGCTGAGCGGTGAGCGCTTCTTCCCAACCCGTCAGTCGCCTCAGCGTGTCGTAGTCGGTCAGGTCCAGATGCAACGGGGTGACTGAAACATATCCTCTGCGGATGGCCGCGATGTCCGTGTCCTCTCGGTCTTCCCACACGGGGGGGCCTCCGCCGATCCAGTAGTACGTCTTTCCCCTGGGGTCAACCTCCTCTGTTACCTTTTCCTTGTACACCCGGTGCCCGAGCCGGGTCAGCCGGAGGCCCTTCGGGCGGCCTCGTGGGACGTTGACGTTCAAGAGGGTCTTCGGTGGAAGCCCCTCCACCAACACCCGGGCCGCGAGCAACCGGGCAACGGCCGCCGCCTCGTCGAACACGCCCTGGGCCGATTCCACGAGGGAGATAGCCACCGAAGGCACTCCCAGGAGGGTTCCCTCCATGGCGGCCGAAACTGTCCCGGAGTAAGTCACATCGTCTCCTAGGTTGCCGCCAGAGTTGATCCCGGACACGACGAGCTTGGGCGGCTCCGGGAGCAGTCCCAGCACTCCAAGATTGACGCAGTCTGATGGCATCCCGTTCACAGAAAAGCGCCTTTCGCCGACCGGCTCGGCGCGGAGTGGGCGGTGCAGGGTCAGCGCGTGGCCCACGGCGCTCCTCTCGCGGTCGGGCGCCACGACATACACCGGGCCCAGCTCTTCCAGGGCATCGGCGAGAGCGGCCAGGCCGGGCGCGAACAGTCCGTCATCGTTGGTGACGAGAATCACGCAATAAGCCTCCCTTACAACAAAAAAAGAGCAGATCCGAGATCTGCCGCATCATTCGGAAAGCTGGTCGGGGCGACTGGATTTGAACCAGCGACCCCTGGCACCCCATGCCAGTGCGCTACCAGGCTGCGCCACGCCCCGGACCATGGGCCATTGTACGGGAGGGGCGGAAGGAATTCAAGGAGGGCGTCTCCGGAGATCGCGTTCGAGGAAGGACCGAAGCGCTTGAAGACGGCCCCTGACGCGTTTCAATATCTCGCCGTGCGCGACTTCTTTCAAGCCGAGGTTCATCTGCTCAGCGCCGCGTCTCGATTCGGCGAACAGGCGCTTCTTAGCTCCCTCCAGCGTGAGCCGCTCGTCGTATAGCAGGGTCTTGATCCGGGAAACGAGGTCAAGGTCGCGCCTGCGGTACATGCGCTGTCCCGCCTGGTTCTTTTTCGGCCGCAGGAGCTTGAACTCGGACTCCCAGTAGCGAAGGACGTAGGCCGGCACCTCGGTGGCCGCCGCCACCTCGCCTATACGATAGTAAAGCTTGTCGGGAATCTCCAGGATCATGGCGCCGGAGAACCCCCTCTACTGGTTGATTCGAAGTTTCAGCCCCTTGCTCGGTTTGAAGGTAAGGACCTTTCGAGCTGTGATTTCGATGCTGTCGCCGGTCTGCGGGTTTCGGCCGCGACGGGATGCTTTTTTTCTTATCCGGAAGTGGCCGAACCCCACGATCTTCACATCCTCGCTTCGCTCGAAAGATCGGAGGATGATGTCGAAGACGTTCTCCACGACGGCGGCGGACTGCCGCTTTGACAGCCCGTGAGCCGCGACAGCATTGATCAGGTCGTTCTTCGTCACGGAGCATCACCTCCCTTCCGCATGAACGCTCTCTCTGATCCAGTCAATGTAGCCGTGGAATCCTGACTCCACGGGGATCGCCAGTATTTCAGGGACGGAGTAGGAGTGGAGGGCGCGGACGCGCTCCTCCAGCGCCCCGTATCGCTCCCGCCTGGTCTTCACCACCAGGAGCGCCTCGTCTGTTTCCTCGAGCCGTCCCTTCCAGCGGAAAAACGATCGGATCCCCCGCACCACGTTCACGCAAGCGGCCAGGCGCTCCTCAACCAGCGCGCGCGCGATGGCCGCTGCCTCCTCCGGCGACTGGACGGTGACGAATACGACCAGCGTGCCTTCGGATATCATCGGGCTTCCCCGCGGACGATGAACCCGCTGTACCCTTTCTCCTCAAGCTCACGCCGGGCGGCCTCAGCGGCGGCACGGTCGGGGAACCCCCCGACTGACACCACGTGAACGGTCACCGCTCCCTCAGCGCGCCTGATTTTCACCCTGAAGCCGTCAGCCCGGAGCGTTTGAGAGAGGTGAACGGCTTCCTTCAGGTCAAGCGGCGGGCGGATAACAGCGCCGCCTCGGCCGGCCTCGCTTTTCCCGCCCTTCCCTTCCAGTTTAGCGTTGACCTCCGCAGGGGAGGCGTCCAGCACTACGACTTCGTGACCGCCTTGGGATGAGCGGGTGACCACGGCGCGCCTCACCGGATAGTTCTCCTCTGCCAGCCTGGCGGCCAGCCTTGCGGCGTTGGCCGACTCCCGAAAGGCGCCCACCTGCACCAGATAGCTGCCACGCGCGCCGGCCTTCTTGGGGGGAGCGGTTTCTCGGATCTTCTCTGGCTTGCGCGGTTCGAGAGCTGCGGGTCTCGACGGCTCTGTAACCAATTTCTCGGATGGAGCCGCCGGGGCAGAGGGGGTGGCGGCAGGCGCTCCGGAGGATGGAGGGGACGTGGGCGGTTTCTGCGGTTCTCCGGGCGCCGGAGCTTTTGGTCCCGAAACCGATCGGACCGGCGCCGGCGCGAATTGGTCGAGGAGGTACGGCAACGCTACGACGGCAGCCAGAACCAGCACGATCAGGACAAGAAGGAGACGAAACCAACGGGCGGAAAAAACGCTCGGAGGAGAGGATCCGCGTCGATAGTCGTCGTCTTCAGGCTCCACCTAACGCCCCCCCCGCATCCGATCCGTACGGATGTCCTGAAAACACCGTCTTATCTTAGCACAGCGATCCGGAGGCACAAACCAATTTTCCTTTCGGTTCCGGTCAGTTAGCCTTAAGGAAGGCCAGATCGTGGACGTAAGATTCCGCCGAGCTGCGAGTGTCGTTTGAGTCGATCATCACTGCTATCTTGCCGACCTTGGGCGGCTCTCTCCTGAACAGCTCGACGTAATCCTGATAGACGTTTCGCTCTTCCCGTATCCACCGCCCGGCGTTATCTCCTCCGCTCTGGAGCACCACGAGCCTCACGTTCCGGGATTGAGGGCTCGTTATCTTGAGTCCCGCCGGGGCCCGGCTGTCCCATATGTAGCCGATCACGTCGCTGTTCACCTTCGGTGATGGCCACCTCGGGAAAATCACATAGACTTGGATGGCTTGATCGTCGCGTCCCTTCTCCCTGACGTCCCCACCCGCTGGCAGCGTGAGCGCCTTCCAGGTCCACGTCAGGACCGGAAAGCGCTTGGGATCCAGGACGACGTCCCGGTAAAGAGCGAACGAAGTCTGCTTGCTCACCAACCTCAGCGCCAGACGGGCTCCATCCCTGACCACCTCGACATGTGCCCGCCCGGAGAACTCCTTGAGGTCCCAACCCGGGGGGGGCGAGGTCTGCGGCAGCTTGTCGGGATCTTCGTCTGTGATCTTCACGACCACCTGGTCTTCCCGGTCTGGCTGGAGGGCCGGCGCCGGCGTCGGCTTCCCGGGCGTGAGTCCTGAAGGGATCTGGGAGCCGGACCCGCTCGATGACTGGGAAGAAAGCGTCCGGGGAGCTTCCGGAGGACGGGAGTGATCCTGTGAGGATCCTGAGAAGATCCGGAGATAAAACGCCCGGTGCCGCGGGCTGAGAGAGAGCGTTCCGACAAGCGCCGCCACCAGCAGAAGCGCCAACCCTACCCAGAGCGGGGTGTTGCGTTTTCGTCTATTCACCGGCGACGCCTGAGGTGATCGCTACGGCTCTTCGCCCGGCGGAAAACCAGGCGGACGCGCGATCCAGAGAAGCCAAACTTTCTCCGGATCGAGTTGACGAGATAGCGCTCGTAGGAGAAATGAAGATCCTTGATCTGGTTAGACCGCACCACAAAGGTCGGAGGAGCCACCCCGACCTGGGAGACGGAGCGCACTCGAAGTGGAACCCCCCCTGAGGTGACCGGCCGCCGCTCGACCGCGGCCACCACGGTCCCGGTAGCGATCTCAGGGGAGACGCGTTTGGTGGCTTCTTCGCCGACCCGATCAACGAGGTCAAAAAGCTCATTGAGCCCCGAGCTGGTGACGGCGGACGTAAAAGCAACGGGGGCGTAGTCAAGGAACGGGAGCGCTTCTCTTATCCGCACAACGAACGCCGCGCGCCGCGCGGCTCCGCGGGGAACGAGGTCCCACTTGTTGACGGCGATCACGATGGCCCGGCCTGCCTCGTGCGCATATCCGGCGATGTGGGCGTCCTGCGCCGTCACCCCCTCCGGGGCGTCCAGCATCACGATAGCCACCTGGCACCGTTCAATGCCTTTAAGCGCCATCACGACCGCCAGCTTCTCCAGAGGTTGGGTAACGCGTCCCTTGCGCCTTATTCCAGCGGTATCGATCAGCACGTACGGCTTCCCCCTGAACAGGAGCGGGGTGTCCACTGCGTCCCGTGTTGTTCCCGGCGACTCGTGGACGAGCAGTCGCTCGGCCCCAAGGACCGCGTTGACAAGCGAGGATTTGCCGACGTTCGGTCGCCCGACCACGGCCACTCTGAGCCCCCGAGCGGCGCCCGACTCAGCTTGGGAGGGGGCAGCAGAGTGGGCAGCTTCCAGAAGCTCGGCTACGCCGCGCCCATGCTCGGCCGAAACCGCGAACACCGGAGAAAAGCCGAGGGCGTGGAACTCGCCGGTATGGGGTTCCTGGGCCGCGCCGTCCACCTTGTTGACCACGAGGAAAACAGGCCGGCGGGAGCGTCTCAGAACCGTCGCCACCTCGCTGTCGAGAGGGGTCAGCCCGGCACGCCCGTCCACCACAAAGAAGACGAGGTCAGCTTCTTCAATCGCCGCGAGCACCTGACGACGGATCGCCCCGATCAGGTCAATCTTCGCGCCGGGATCAAACCCACCCGTGTCGATCGCCGTGGCCTGCCAGTTCCCGAACGCGACGCTCCCGTACAGTCGATCCCTGGTGACGCCGGGCTCATCCCTGACCAACGCTTGCCGCCTCTCAATGAGCCGGTTGAACAGGGCCGACTTCCCCACGTTGGGCCGCCCGACAATGGCGATGACCGGGCGGATCATCGTCCTTCACCCGGCCAGCAAAGCGTTGAGGAGGGCGCGAGGAGCGGTATCGATCGCCTTGACCCGGGTCCCGAGGCGTATCTCGATCTCCTTCGGTGAAAGGTCGTCGAGGAACAGTCCGTCCCCTTCCCTGAGAGCCACGGCGGGAACCAGGATCGGGTCAGCGAGCGGCAGCCGGCTCAGCTCGTTGAGAATGTCCCGGCCGGTGAGCAGCCCGGCCACCCCGATCGCGTGACCGAAGAAGTCATTCGCCACAGGGACCACCGAAACCTCGATTCCGTCCACGCGGACCAGTTCCAATAGAGACGCCAAACGAGGAGCAAACATAGTTCCGGTCACAACGTTGACCTTCCTGTGCGACGGCGCGGCGCGCGGGAGCCGTCCGATCTCCCTTAGAAACCCGTCAGTGAACCGGCGGACGAGTCCCACGCCGTTCTCGATGAGAGGGAACTCTTCGTAGTGACGGGCCGGCGGCGGCTCGATCCCGGCGGTGAGGTAGAATTCATCAGCGAGATACACGAAGCGGGTCCCCAGCCTTTTCCTCAATTCCCTCTGCCACGATCCAACTGTCAGCGCGATCTCCCTGGCTTCTTCGGGCGCGACCGAACGGAGTTGAGGGAGCCGGTCCCTGTGGCGGGTCAACCCCACCGGAACCACGGCGACAGTTGCCACTCCGGGGTGGAGGGCCGAAAGCTCCCTCACGCTCCGTTCCAGGTGGGGACCATCGTTCAGTGTCGGGCAGAGCACGATCTGGGCGTGCATGGTGATCCCGGCTCTGGCGAGCCGCTCCATCAGCGGGAGGAGGTCGCGCCTGGTCCTCGGCTCTCCCAGGAGGCGGCGCCTCAGGTCAGGATCGGTCGCGTGGACTGAGACGTAGAGCGGGGACAACCGCTGGTCGATGATCCTCCGAATGTCCTCGTCCGACAGGTCAGTCAGGGTGACGTAGTTGCCGTGGAGGAACGAGAGGCGGTAGTCGTTGTCCTTCACGTAGAGGCTCTTCCGCATCCCCTTCGGCAACTGGTGGACGAAGCAGAAGACGCACTTGTTGGCGCATGTGATGATTTCGCCGGGTTGAGGCGCTGACAACTCGAGTCCGAGGCCCCTCCCCAACCGGCGCATGAGCGTGACGACGCAGTGCGTCCCCTCTCTGTCAAGATCAATCCGGAGAACCTTCTCTCCGGCCTGAAAGTGGAAGTCTATCGGATCCCTGAGCGGCACGCCGTTGATTGCCAGGAGGCGGTCGCCCGGGAGAAGGCCGGCCACGGCGGCGGGACTGCGCGGGCGGATCCTCTCCACAACGATTCCTTCGCAGGGCGCCCGCCTTGTCACAGGACTACTTGTTTTCAGAGCCGTTCAGGAACTTCGTTCCCTGGTAAAGGTATTGCGCGCCTGAAGCGACGCTCAGTATGGCCGTCGCCCATATGAGCCCGCCCTTGAGCGCGACCGCCACGTCAAAGTGCCGGGCCAGCATGGCCGACAGCACTGTGCCCATTTGGAGGGCCGTCGTGGCCTTTCCGAGGAGCGTGGGGGAGGGGTGGACCTGGCCGCCCGAGACATGGATGAGGGCCGTGCCCAGAATCAGGACCAGGTCCCGGCTGATCACCACGGCAGTGATCCAGAACGGGAGCATCTTGAGCGCGGTCAACGTGATGAACGAGGCCGTCATCAGAAGCTTGTCGGCCATCGGGTCCAGAAACGCCCCCAGGCGGGTCTGTCGCCCGCGCGTCCTGGCAATGTAACCGTCGAGCGTGTCCGTGAGGGCCGCGAGCACGAAGACGATCAGCGCGCCGGTCACCCGCCGGTAGACCAAGAGGATCACGAAAACGGGGATCAGAAGGATGCGGATAATGGTCAGCCAGTTCGCGAGGCCCATGGCGCTTCGGGATGTCCTGAGCACGCATTATATCATCTGTGCCGGGAGGCGGGAGTCAGCGAACGCTCTCCGGGAGCAGAGGTCACGCGGTCGGCGAGCGGTAAGCGGAAACCGAGCCGGCCAGTTGGCGCGGCATTTCCACCTCCAGAAGGATTCCCTCGTCGAGGTCCTCCCGGCTAAGGACCCGGCCTGACTCGTAACAGAGCGACAGCGCAGGCCCGTCGGTGTATGGGATCCGGAGGCGGAGGCGCGCGCTCCTGGGACCCGTGGCCGATTCGATCTCCGCGAGGAGATCTTCCACCCCCTGTCCTGTTGCCGCAGAGGTGGCGACCCCTCCGGTTTCAGCGAGAAGCGGGCCCAGGCTGCCTGGCTCCTCCACGCGGTCGAGCTTGTTGAGGACCAGGATCGAGGGACTGTCCGAGAGCCCGAGCTCTCCCAGAAGCCGTCTCACCGTCGCGATCTGTTCGGCGGCGCCCTGGTGACTGCCGTCCACGACATGAAGGAGCAGATCAGCCTCGGCCAGTTCCTCCAGCGTGGCCTTGAACGCCGCTACGAGCTGATGGGGGAGTTTCCTGATGAACCCCACCGTATCGGTGAGAATAAACGGCCGGCGATCCCGCGGGGCAACCAAGCGGGCCGCAGGATCAAGAGTGACGAACAACCGGTCTGCCGAGGCGAACGTTGAGCCCGACAGGCGGTTGAGCAGCGTCGTCTTGCCGGCATTGGTGTATCCCACCATCGCCACCACGGGAAGCCCCACTTCCCGGCGGTGCGCCCTGAGCTGGCGGCGGTGGCGCTCGACGCGGCTCAACTCCTCCCGGATCTGCCCGATGCGCCTGCGGACGACCCGCCGGTCTGACTCCAACTGGGTCTCACCGGGACCGCGTGTTCCGATGCCTCCGCCGAGCCTCTCGAGGTGTTTCCACTGGCCGACCAGGCGCGGGAGAAGATACGAGAGCTGAGCAAGCTCCACCTGGAGCTTTCCTTCGGCCGTCCTGGCGCGCTGGGCGAAGATGTCGAGGATCAGGGCCGTCCGATCCACCACCTTGAGTCCAAGCGCTTCGTGGAGGTTCCTCTCCTGAACCGGAGTCAGGTTGTCGTCGGAGATAAAGACGTTAGCCTCGCGCTCCTGCGCCAGCGCTTTCAACTCCATAACCTTCCCCTTGCCGAAGTGAAGCCCCGGCGTGGAGGCGAGGCGCTCCTGGACCACGCGCCCCACGACGAGAGCGCCGGCGGAGTCGGCGAGACGCCCCAGCTCGTCAAGCGACTCGGAGACCTCCCGGCGACGCTGGCGGGGCAAGCGGATTGCGGCGAGAAGAGCCCGCTCGGGCCGGACGCCGTTTGTGCCGTAGGTCTTGCGTCTCATCCGAAAAGCCCGCTCTGAGCGATGAGCTTCTCAGCCACGATGGCGGTCCCCTCGATTCCCCCGGCGGCGCTGACGTCAACCCACCGGACTTCGGGCTCTCTCGAGAACCACGTCCATTGCCGTTTGGCATAACGTTTGGTGTCCCTGACCATAGTTTTGATGGCTTCCTCCTCCGAGATGCGGCCTCGAATGACGGCGGCAAAATGACGGTATCCGATCCCCTGCATGGCGGGAAGCCCTTCGTGGTAGCCGGCCTCCAGAAGCGCCTGGACTTCCTGGCGCAATCCTCTTTCGACCATTCCAAGGACCCGCTTCTCGATGATTCCGTAAAGGAGGTCGCGCGGCATCGTCAGGCCGATCATAAGCAGCCGGTACTCGGGCCGGCTCTTCCGCCAGTGGGCTTGGTCTCCCTGAGGCCTGCCGGTGAGGCGCCAGATCTCAAGCGCTCTCACCAGCCGGACCTCATCGCGGGGGTGGATCCTCGCCGCAGCCTCGGGGTCGAGGGACGCGAGCTCAGAGTGAAGAGCCTCCGGCCCCTCCCGCAGCGACCGTTCCATCAGCTCCCGGCGGGTTTCCGGGCTGCGCGGCGGAGCCGGACGGAGACCGCGCAGGAGCGCCCTCAGATAAAGCCCCGTGCCCCCGACGACTAAAGGAAGCCTGCCCCGCTCCAAACAGCCTGCAATGGCGGCTTCGGCCTCGGCCCTGAACCGGGCGGCGTGGTACTGCTCATCAGGCTCAACCACGTCAACGAGGTGGTGCCTGACGGCGCTGAGGTCGGCAGAAGAGGGCTTCCCTGTCCCGATGCTCATCCGCCGATAGACCTGGCGTGAGTCGGCGCTAACGATCTCGATCGGGAGCCTATCGGCAAGACGGACTGCCGCCTCGGTCTTCCCCACCCCGGTCGGTCCGAGGATGACTACAAGCGGAGGCTTCTCTCCTCTCATGCCTTCATCATACCGCCTTACCAGGTCCTTTTGAGCTCACGCTTGATCTCTCTGATCGGGATGCGGGAGACGATGGGGCGCCCGTGGGGGCAGAAATAGGGGGTTTCAGTGGCAGAGAGATCGGTCAAGAGGCGGCTCATCTCTTCACGGCTGAGCGGGTGGCTCGCCTTGATGGCGGCCCGGCAGGCCACGAAGGCGAGCAGGCGATCGAGGAGCGGCGACGGATCATTCCCGGTGGCTGGACGCATCTCGTCCAGGAGCGCCTCGATCAGGCGGCGCGGCTCCTCGCCTTTGAGGATTGACGGCACGGCGCGAAGAAGCACGGTCTCGCCTCCGAACCCCTCCAGTGAGAAGCCGAGGCGTTCCAGGGCCGAAGTCCACTGAGTCAGAAGACTCCTGTCGGCAGGCGTCAGCGGGAGCGTCTCGGGGAAGAGAAGCTCCTGTGACGCGACGGGTCCCTGGGCCAGCTCTGCCCTCAGCCGCTCGAAGAGGACCCGCTCGTGGGCCACATGCTGGTCGATGAAGAAGACCTCCTCGTCGTTGGCGGCAACAACGAGGGTCTCCTGAATCTGGCCCACAGGAGACCCGAAGAGCGACGGTAAGTACGCAGCCGCTGGTTCTCTGAAGAGGCTCTCCTGGCCGGCTGTCTCCTCGTGGGCTGCGGCTCCGGCTGCTCGCGGCTCCGGTTGAGCCGGGAGAGTCAACGAAGAAGAGGAGACTGCCGCGGGAGAACGGAGAGCTTCCTGGACGGCCGTGAAGAGGATCTCCTGCACCATGCGGGAATCACTGAACCTGACCCATGCCTTGGTCGGATGGACGTTGACATCCACTGCCTGAGGGGGAAGCTGCAGGTAGATAAGCGCCACCGGAAAGCGGTCGCGGGGGAGCAGCGGCCTGTACGCTTCAACGAGCGCCTGAAGGAGGAGCGTGTCGCGGACCGGCCTGCCGTTGACTATGATGACCATCTCCTCACGGTTGCCGCGTGAGAGCGCCGGAGGGGAGACAAGGCCCGAGACTTTCATCCCCCGCTCCTCTCGCCTTGCCTGGAGAAGCTTTTCAACCAGATCGTATCCAATAAGCGCCCCGAGGCGCTCCCGCGGGTCGCGCGCCGCCGGCGCCGAGAGGACGGTTTTTCCGTTGTGGCTGACCCGGAGCCTGACGCCAGGGTGGGCCAGCGCCAGATGACCGGCCACCCTCAGGGCGGCTGAGATTTCAGTTTGAGGCGGCCTCATAAACTTGAGGCGGGCCGGAGTGTTGAAGAACAGGTCGGAGACCTCCACTGTTGTGCCCGTGCCGCCCTCAATATTCAGCCGCTCACTGATTTCTCCGCCCTCACCCCTGATGAGGCATCCTCCAGACGCCCGGCAGGCGGTTGATTGAATGCTGAAGCGGGAGACTGAAAAGATAGCCGGAAGCGCCTCCCCTCTGAATCCCAGTGAGGAGATCGTTACCAGATCTTCCTCAGAGGCGATCTTTGAGGTCGCGTGGCGCTCTAGAGCCAGGACAAGCTCCTCGGGCGCCATCCCTGCCCCGTCGTCGGCAACGCGGATCAGCCGGCGCCCCCCGTCGCTCAGATCGATCGTCACCGCACGCGCCTCGGCGTCGATGGAGTTTTCGAGAAGCTCTTTGACCACGGAAGCGGGGCGCTCGACCACCTCGCCGGCGGCGATCTTGTTGACCAGGTGATCCGGGAGGCGGCGGATGCGGCTCACCGGCTCACACCCTCACGTACGCCGCGCCGAGAACCGAGCAGATCAAGGACGCAAGGAGGAGCCGACCGGAGGCGTACTCCCTGTACGTTGAGGATCGGTGACGACTGAGGACGCTGAGATGCGACGGTTATCGGCACGGCGTCAGCTCTCTCTGATCTTGTCGCGCCACCGGGCCAGAAGGTTAAGCGCCTCGAGCGGAGTGACCAGGGCAGGGTCCAGGTCGGCGATCTCTTTCAACACGGGATGGCCCTCCTCGTGAAAGAGTCCGAGTTGGCGCGGGCTGCCGGGCAGCAGCGGGGTGGGCTCAAGGGCCGATCGGCTCTCCTCAAGCTCGGCCAGGAGGGTTTTTGCCCGCTGGATCACCGGCGCCGGCAGCCCGGCCAGCCGGGACACCTGGATCCCGTAGCTCCGGTCGGTCCCTCCGGGGCGGACCTTGTGGAGGAAGATGATCTCGTCGTTCCACTCGCGAACCGCGACGTGGAAGTTTTTCACCTTGGGGAGCCGTTCGGAGAGCTGGGTCAGCTCGTGGTAGTGGGTGGCGAAGAGCACCTTCGCGCCGGCAGCGGTCTCGTGAAGGTGCTCGACGACGGCCCATGCGATGGCGAGCCCGTCGAAGGTCGAAGTTCCCCTGCCGACCTCGTCGAGAAGGATCAGGCTTCGCGCCGTCCTGTTGTGCAGGATGCTTGCCGTCTCCACCATCTCGACGAGGAAGGTGCTCTGCCCGCGGGCCAGGTTATCCTGGGCCCCCACGCGGGTGAAGATTCGATCTACGACCCCGATCCGCGCCTCACGGGCAGGGATGAAAGCCCCCATCTGGGCCAGTATGACGATCAGCGCCACCTGGCGCATGAACGTGCTCTTCCCGGCCATGTTGGGCCCGGTGAGGATGATGATCTGGGTGTCGCTGTCATCGAGCGCCGCGTCGTTCGGGACGAACGGCCTGTCACCGATGGTTTCGAGCACGGGATGGCGGCCGTCCGAGATTTCAATCCGGCTCTCTCGGTCGACGACGGGCCTCGTGTGCCCGTGGCTGTGGGCGACTTCGGCAAGAGCCGCGATAACGTCGAGCGATCCCACCGCCCTGGCGGTGCCGAGAAGCGTCTCGGTCTCCCGGCTCACGCTCAGCCGGACCTCTTCGAACAGCTCAAATTCCAGCCGGGCGATCCGTTCCTCAGCGCCGAGGACCTTGGCTTCGTACTCCTTCAACTCGGGAGTGACGAACCTCTCGGCGCCGACGAGGGTCTGGCGGCGGATGTAGTCGCCGGGGACGCGGGAGAGAGAAGCCTTGGAGACCTCGATGGCGTAGCCGAAGACTCGATTGAACCTGACACGGAGAGATCCGATCCCTGTCCGCTCACGCTCGCGCGCCTCGAGACCGGCGATCCATGCCTTGGCCTCCCGGCTCTCCTTTTTGAGGTCGGCCAGGGCCTTGTTCCACCCTTCACGGATCAGCCCGCCGGCGTGGAGGGTCAGGGGCGGGTCATCCTCCAGAGCGTTTTCCAGGAGATCTCCAAGCGCCTCGTGAGTGGCCAGCCCTCCTGTAATCTCTGCGAGCAGCGGGGCCTCCCGAGAAGACAGGGCGGCCTTGACGGCCGGG
Source organism: uncultured bacterium (assembly GCA_964642915.1). Classification (GTDB taxonomy): domain Bacteria; phylum Methylomirabilota; class Methylomirabilia; order Rokubacteriales; family CSP1-6; genus CAZXPE01. The sequence continues at coordinate 40,594 of CAZXPE010000001.1, forward strand.
AGAGGGCGGAGAGAGTTTCGAAGCGCGATGAGGTCGCGCGGGTTGGCGACGCCGAGAGCCGCGCGGCTGGTGAGTCTCTCAAGATCGCTGACGCCGTCCAGGAGCTTCAGCAGGCTGCGGCGTAGGGTCGGGGCCTCGACAAGCGCCTGGACAGCGTCCTGGCGGCGGCTGATCGCGCTGGGATCCAGGAGCGGCCTTAGGAGCCACTGCCGGAGAAGCCGGGCCCCCATCGCTGTCACCGTTTTGTTGATGGTGCCGTAGAGCGAGCCTTGGCTCGACCGCTCCTGGATCGTCTCGAAAAGCTCCAGTGTGCGCACGGCGGTTTGATCCAGAAGCATCGCGTCGTCAGGGGAGAGCCGCTGGATGCGGGTGAGCTGTCCCAGCGCCTCCCCCTGTGTCTCCCGGACGTACAGGAACGCCGCTGCCGCGGCCTGGATCCCCCACGTCATCCCCCGGAGACCGAACGCCTCGAGCCCGGCCACCCCGAAGTGCCGGCGGAGCATCTCTCCGCCAGGGCGGAGCGAAAACGCTTCTGCCTCTCTGAAGGTGAGGGTCGCTCCGGTCTCACTGAGAGGGGCCAGAAATCTGTTGTCCCCCTGGAGGGAGGCCGGCAGCACGATCTCGGCTGGGCGTCTCAGGAGGGCGGTCTCGACAAGTGAGTGCCCGTCCCCGGCCTCCTCCCCGACCCAGAATTCGCCGGTGGTGATGTCAACGAGGGCAGCCCCCAACCCGTCCCGGCCTTTGCAGAGAGCGAGCAGGAAGTTGTTAGTCGCCCGATCGAGAAAGTCGAGATCGGTCACTGTCCCGGGAGTGATAACTCGAACCACTTCGCGGCGGATCAGCGACCTTCCCTTGGCGGGAGCCTCCATCTGCTCAGAGATGGCGACTTTTTGGCCGGCACGGAGGAGCCGGGCGATATAGCTCTGAGCGGCGTGATACGGGATCCCCGCCATGGGAACCGCCCCGTCCCCCTTCTGCCTGGAGGTGAGGGCGATCTGGAGGAGCCTGGAGCCCAGGTGGGCGTCCTCGAAAAACATCTCGTAGAAATCTCCGAGGCGGAAGAGGAGGAGGTATTCGGGATACCGCCGCTTGAGCTCCCGATACTGCCGCATCATCGGGGTCTGCTCGGCGGGGTTAGTCATATAGGGGGGGCTCGGGCGGTGCGCCGGCGGTCAGGGACTCCCCATCATGACGCCCCACGACCACGGCTGCGCTACGTCTCCCCCGGCGCTGCCAGGCCGGAGGGATCGGCCCGATCCGCCGGGCCGAGCAAGGATCACGAGTTGACGATCTCCCGCAGCCGTTTGCCGACCTTGAAAAACGGAACCCGCTTCTCCGGAACGCTGACGGCCGAGCCGGTCTTCGGGTTCCGTCCCTTCCGCGCGTTCCTTTGACGGATGCGGAAGCTCCCAAACCCGCGAAGCTCGACTTTGTCTCCCTTGACCAATGCCTCGGTGATGTTGTCGAAGATCGTGTTGACGATGACTTCCGTCTCTTTCTTCGTCAGGTTTGTCAAGTTGGAGACTTCGTCAACCAAGTCGGCTTTCGTCATGTCTCATGCTCCCTTAATCCATGCTTGACGGGCCGTCCTCCGGCAGAAACGGGACCCAACTCTCCCCCTCGAAAAGTCGAGCCACACCCTAGCACGGCAAGCGAAATATTGTCAAGTCCTTTGCGGAGTTATGGCCCGAGGTAAGCCGGTCCCCCTCCCCTACTCCATGAGATAGAGAGGGACCCTTAGGAGAGGAAGGATCCGGGAGAACGATCCGCCTTCAAACCCGAGTTGTCCTTTGAGCCAGTCAAAGATCGAAAAGCGCCTTCGCGGCAGGATCAATCTTGGTTTTGGCGGAAGCCCACCGAGCTCCGCCGCCCCCTCAACGGCCTCCTCCAGCCCACCCAGAACATCCACCATCCCGAGAGTTACGGCCTGCCGGCCCGATACGATCCTGCCGTCGGCAAACCCCATGACCGCTTCCCTGGTGAGTTTGCGCCCCTCAGCCACCGCGTCAACGAATTGGTTGTACACATCGTCGAGCAGCGTCTGGAGCAGCCGCCGCTCCTCCGGGCTCATCGTCCTCGAAAAAGAGCCTATGTCCTTGTATTTGCCAGACTTGACGACGACGTATTCGACCCCGACCTTCTTGAGCAACCCTTCGATCGTCGCCATCTGCATCATGACCCCGATAGAGCCGGTGAGGGTCCCCGGGCTGGCATAAATCCTGTCTGCCGCCGCGGCAAGATAATATCCCCCCGACGCGGCGACCGGGCCGAGGGATGCCACCACGGGTTTCCCTCCCCTTGCCACCCTGCGCATTGCGGCGTAAATCTCCTGGGTTGGCGCCACCACTCCGCCCGGGCTGTTGATCCGGACCACTACGGCCCGCACCGTCTGGTTCTCGGCGTGGCTCTTCAGCTCTTCCACGACCGGCTCGGACTCGATGATGATTCCGTCAATCTCCACGACCGCCACACGCGGTCCGCCCGGAAACCCCTTCCCTTCCAGGATGGACATGAGCACCCAGACCGTGAAGAAGAACGTGACGAGCACGCCCGCCGTCACTCCGAAGACAATGGCAATCTTGCGGGCCCTGGAAGCCATCAACACTCACTCCTCCTCGTCCTCGCCGTACTCTTCCTCGTCCGCGTGCCGCCGCTTCCGCTGGCGGGCCTGGTACTCCTGCACGTCAGCCCGCTCGAGGTCGGCGGCGAGCTCCTTGAGGGAAAGGCCGATCCGGCGCTCGGTTGTGTCCACCCTGATCACCATCAGCATCAGCTCGTCGCCGACGTTCACGATCTCCTCGGGCCGGTTGACGGGGCGCGCCGACATCTGAGAGATATGGAGCAGCCCGTCAACCCCGGGCTCCAGCTCGATGAAGGCGCCGAAATCGGTAAGCCGGACCACCCGCCCTTGGACCCTGGACCCGACCGGGTAGCGCTCGGAAACCGAATCCCAGGGATCGGGCTGGATCTGTTTTAGCCCGAGGGAGATGCGTTTTCCATCCCTGTCCACGTTCAGGACGACCGTCTCGACGGGCTGCCCTTTTTTCAAAAGCTCCGAGGGGTGGCTGATGTTCCGCGTCCACGACATGTCCGAGATGTGGAGCAGGCCGTCTATCCCCGGCTCCAGCTCAACGAAGGCGCCGAAATCCGTGAGGTTTCTGACCTTCCCCTGCACCCGCATCCCCGTGGTATAGCGTTCCTCGATCGAAAGCCACGGGTCTGGCTCCACCTGCTTCATGCCGAGGGAGATCCGCTTGGTTGCCTTGTTTACGTCGAGCACCATCACCTCGACCGGATCTCCCACGTTGACCAGCTTTGAGGGGTGCCTGACACGGCGCGTCCAGGACATTTCGGATACGTGGACTAGCCCCTCTATCCCCGGCTCCAGCTCAACGAAGGCGCCGTAGTTCGTCAGGCTGACCACGCGGCCTGACACCTTAGCGCCGGGCGGATACTTCTCGTCCACCACCTCCCACGGGTCGCGGTTCCTCTGCTTGTAGCCCAGCGAGACTCTGCCGGTCTCCCGATCGTAGTGAAGCACGAGGACCTCCACTTGGTCCCCGACCTGGAACATTTCGGATGGGTGGCCGATGCGCCCCCAGGAGATGTCCGTGACGTGGAGCAGGCCGTCGATCCCGCCGAGGTCGATGAACGCCCCGTAGTCGGTGATGTTCTTGACGACGCCGGTGAGCGTCATCCCCTCAGACAGCACGGCGAGGGTCTGCTTGCGCCGCTCATCCCTCTCCTCCTCAAGGAGGATGCGGCGGGAGAGGACTACGTTCCCCCGGCGGCGGTTGAGCTTGATTACCTTCGCCTGGATCCGCTGCCCGAGCAACGACGCGAGGTTCTTTACCGGCCGGATGTCCACCTGGGAGCCGGGCAGGAACGCCTTGACGCCCACATCGACTGCGAGCCCTCCCTTGACAACCTCCACCACCTTCCCTTCCACCGGGGTTCCCTTCTCATACGCCGCCGACACGACATCCCAGACTTTGATCTTGTCTGCCTTCTCCTTTGAGAGGACGATCAACCCCTCATCGTCTTCCTTGGATTCCAGGTAGACCTCGATCTCGTCCCCCACTTTGGGGAGGATGCCGCTCAGGGAGAACTCCCCGATCGGAATGGCGCCTTCGCTCTTGTAGCCCACATCGACCAGAACCTCGGACTCCCGGACCTGGACGACTCTGCCCCGAACGACTTCGCCCTCTTCAAACTCAGCGAAGCCCCTGCCGTACCAATCTTCCATCCGCTCAGCGGTTCCCCCTTCCGCGGGCCCGTTGTGCGCGGCCACGTTCTCGTGGGCCCTGCCTTCTCCTCCTCCGCCGGCCAGGCTCGCGGCGTAGCCCCTCATCCCCTGTTCATCCCTCTCCATTCCGAACTGTTCCTCCTTGCGTGATATAGAATAAGCGCCCGGCTACCAGCGGTCAGCATTCAGCGGGTTGATAGTTGATCGCCGATAGCTGATCGCTTCCGGATTTCAAGGCGGCTATGGCCGCCATCATCTCACGGCTGACCTCCAGGGAGCGGAGTTTCAGCTTCCCGTTCCCCTGCCGGGTGAACCTGAGCTGAGAACCGAACCGCACCCGGATCTTCGCGGGCCTCGGCAGTGACCTCCCGCGAGGCAGGGCCCGTCCGGAGCCTTCGACATAGACGGGGATAACCGGCGCCTCGCTCAGGAGCGCCAGCAGCCCGGCCCCCGCCCTGCCTTTGAGGAACGTCCCCTCTTCTCCCCGGGTTCCCTCGGGAAACACAAGCAGAGCGTGGCCTCCTTCGAGAGCGCGAAGAGCGGCTCTGAGGGCCGCGGGGTCCGACTCCTCCCGGCGGATCGGCAGGGCGTGGAGCCGCCTTATCAGCGAGCCTAAGAGCGGCACTCTGAACAATTCAGCCTTAGCCATGAAATGCAGCGGGCGTGACGCCGCCGCTGCGACCACCAGCGGGTCGAGAAAGCTTACGTGGTTCGCCACCAGGAGCGCGGCGCCGCCCCTCGGAAGGTGCTCCGCGCCGCGCGCCTCGAGCCTGAAAAGGATCCGCGCGACGAGCGCCGCGACGAGCCTCACGAGCGCATAGAACATCGGACCCTCTCGACCTCTTTCAGCATGAGCTCCACGACCTCCTCCAGCGACAGAGCCGACGAATCCACATAGAGCGCGCCATCCGGGCGAACCAACGGCGCGAGCGCGCGGCTCGAGTCGGCCACATCACGCTCGTTCAGCTCTCGTTTCACGTCGTCAAGATCTGAACGCTCAGCTCGCCCTCCGAGCTCGCCCGCACGGCGGCGGGCCCGCTCAGCCAGGTTCGCGTCGAGATAAAATTTCACCTCGGCCTCAGGGGCCACAACGCTTCCGGTGTCCCTCCCCTCAAGGACGACGGCGCCCTCCAGCGCCGCTTTTCGCTGGGCTGAGGTCAGAACCTCCCTGACGACCTTGAGCGCCGAGAGGCGTGAGGCGAGCTGGCCGACCTGGGGAGAGCGGACCGCCTCAGTCACGTCCTGGCCGTCCAGCCTGACTGTCCCGGCCCTGTCGATTTCGATCTCGGTCGAGCGCGCCAGCCGGTCCAGCTCGGGACCGGGTTCAGGCGGAAGCCCCGCCCGGCTGACCTTCACGGCCATGGCGCGGTACATGGCCCCCGTCTCAATGTACCTGAAACCCAGGCGTCCGGCCAGTCGCTTCGCCGCGCTGCTCTTCCCGACACCGGCGGGCCCGTCGATGGTCACTATCGGCTCCCGCCTTTTCACGGGGCTCAACATCACGGCTCCGTCTCGACGCAAGCGTTGCCCGCGAGACCCTGGAGGGTGGCAAGAAAACCGGGGTAGGACGTGGCAATGCAGTCGGCGTCCTCTACCACCGTCTCACCTTCGGCCCGAAGACCGGCGATGATGAGGGCCATGGCCATCCTGTGGTCTCCCCAGCTCTGAACCTTGGCTCCGCGTAGCGGGGTTCCCCCTCGGACCCGAAAGCCGTCCTCGCGCTCTTCGATCTCGGCTCCGAGCTTTCCAAGCTCCGTTGTCAGCGCCCTGATCCGGTCCGACTCCTTGACCCTTAGCTCGAGGGCGTTTGTAACCTCGGTGACCCCCTCGGCCAGCGAGGCCGCCACTGCCAGAATCGGTATCTCGTCGATGAGGCGGGGGATCAACTCGCCTCCCACCGACACTCCCCTAAGAGACGATGACCGCGCTGTCAGTGAGGCCACAGGCTCCCCTGCCCTTTCGGGATCCGATCGGGCGATCACGGCCCCCATGGCTTCAAGCGCGTCTAGAAGCCCGATCCGCGTTGGATTCACCCCCACGCCCCTCACAGTCACTTCCGAATCGGGGATGAGGGAGGCTGCCACCAGGAAAAAAGCTGCCGAAGAGAAGTCGCCCGGCACTCTGATCGGGTGGCCGCAAAGCTTCCCCCCGGGGACCAGGGTGATTCTGGTTCCATCCACTGAGGTCAGCGCACCGAACTCAGCCAGCATCCGTTCGGTGTGATCCCTCGATCTCGCGGGTTCCTCCACGGTGACGGGACCGTCGGCGTAGAGACCGGCCAGGAGCAGCGCCGATTTCACCTGAGCCGAGGCGACGGGTAACTTTGCCGTGATCTCTCTGAGCGGCTTGGCGCCCCGGATGGCAAGCGGGAGGCGGCCTCCCTCCTGCCTCCCCACGATTGTTGCCCCCATCTGCCTGAGCGGCTCGGCGACGCGACCCATGGGGCGTCGCCTGAGCGAGTCATCACCCGTCAGCATGCTCCAGAACGGCTGGCCAGCAAGGACGCCGATGAGGAGCCTCGCGGCGGTCCCTGAGTTCCCTGCATTGAGGACACAGTCTGGCTCCCGGAAACCGTCGATCCCGCGACCGCTGATGAGATACCGGCCCGGACCTTTCCGCGCGACCGGAACACCCATAGCCTCGAGGATCCGCAGGGTGCGGAGACAATCTTCCCCCTCCAGGTAGTTGGCGATGTCGGTGGGACCGGAAGCGAGAGCCCCCAGGATCGCGGCCCTGTGGGAGACGGACTTGTCTCCGGGAACCTCGACACGACCGGACAGCCGCCGCGCCGCCCTGACGATCACCCTCACTGAAGGCGCCTCCTTACCAGCCTGATCTTCTCCAACTCGCGCTCGAGGCTCTCGCCGGCCTCGGGCGTCAGAAGGCGCTCCAGTCGCGAGAGCGCTGATCGAAAACCGCCGAGTGCCTCCAGAAGCGCCTCCCGATTGTCGATGAAGATCTCGCGCCACACCCTAGGATCAGAGGCGGCTATCCGGGTAGTGTCCCTGAACCCGCCTGCCGCGTATTCGAGGCCTTCCTCGTCCACGAGACCCGCCACCGCGTCCACCAGCGCGTAGGCGACCATGTGGGGGAGGTGGCTCACGGCGGCGACCACCCGGTCATGCGCCTCGGGCGGCATGGTCACGACGCGGGCGCCCTGAGCTTCCCAGAACTCTGCGACCCGCTTGGAGGCCCATCCAGGGGTCTCGGGAACCGGCGTGACGATCACTGTGGCCGACTCGAAGAGATCGGCCCTTGAGGAGGCGTACCCGCTCAGCTCTGAGCCGGCCATCGGGTGGCTCCCCACAAACGCCACGCTCCTCGCTTGAGAAAGAGAGAGGGCGGTTCTGACCAGGCGCGCTTTTGTGCTACCCACGTCTGTCACGACGGCATCATCAGCTACGGAACGCCAGACCTCAGGAAGCTGCCGCTCCATTGCGGCGACAGGGGTCGCAAGGAGCACGAAGTCGGCGCCGTCCAGCCCCTCGTCGAGATCAGTCGTGGCGCGGTCGATGACTCCTTCGGCAAGAGCCGGCTCGAGCGTTTCCCGCCTGCGCCCTACCGCGACGATCTCATCGGCCAGCCTTCTGGACCTGACGGCCTTGGCGACTGACCCTCCGAGGAGCCCCAGCCCAACCACCGCGAGCCGGCGTATCACGCCCCCGTCACCTCCCGGAGGCATTTCCTGAGCGCCTTGATCATCCTTCGGTTCTCTTCGGGAGTCCCGACGGTGATTCTGAGGGCCGTTTCCATCCCGAAAGACGTCATGGGTCTGACGATCACGCCTTCTTTCAGGAGACGCTGGTACAACTCCACGGCGGGCCGCTTCACGTCAACGAGGATGAAGTTGGCCCGCGACGGGACATACTGAAGATCGAGCGCGCCGAATTCCTCGCAGAGGTACGCCTTGCCGGCCTCGTTCATCTTGACGCACTCGAGAACGTGCGCCTCATCTTCAAGCGCCGCCATGGCGGCCGCCTGGGCGAGCGAGTTGACGTTGAACGGCTGGCGGATCCGGTGGAGGAGCAAGATGGCGTCGGGCTCCGCCATGCCGTACCCCATACGGAGGCCGGCCAGGCTCGCCGCCTTGGAGAACGTCCTCAGGATCACCACCTTCCGCCCCTGCCTCAGGTAGGAAAGGGCGTCCGGAAAGTCGGGTCCCTGGGCGAATTCGATATAGGCTTCATCGAATACCACGATCACCCTGTCGGGAACCCTCGCCATGAAGGCATCGACCTCCTCGGCGGTAACGACGGTCGCGGTAGGGTTGTTCGGGTTGGCGATGAATACCAGCTTCGTCAACGGGGTGATCGCCCTTGCCATCCCCTCCAGGTCCAGCCGGTAGTCTTCGAGGGTGACGACGACGCGGATCCCTCCGGCAGCCTGGACGATCATCGGGTAGACGACAAACGAAGGGTGCGGGATCACCGCCTCGTCTCCGGGCTGGAGAAAGGTGCGGACCACGAGCTCGATCAGCTCGTTGGAGCCGTTGCCGAGGACAATATGCTCCGGTGTCAGACCGTGGCGCTTGGCCAGGGCCTGGCGCAGGTAGTGACCGCTCCCGTCAGGGTATCGGTTGAGCCCTCCCAGGGCCGCGGCGATCGCTTTCCTCACGCGATCTGACGGCGGAAGCGGATTTTCGTTCGATGCCAGCTTGATGGCGTTGGTGATTCCGATCTCCCGCTCCAGCTCCTCGATCGGCTTGCCGGGCTCATACGGGGCGATGCCCAATATGTGGCTGTTTGCGAGACTTTCCCAGGGAGTGGGCATGGATCGCTCCTTAAGCGACAGGATAAGAGCCGAGGACCTTGAGGAAAATGGACCGTTCCCGAACCGCGGAGAGGGCGGCCTTGACCTGTTCGGTATCGCGGTGCCCCTCGAAGTCGGCGAAGATCACGTACTCCCAGGGGCGCCGCTTGGTCGGCCTCGATTCGATCTTGGTGAGGTTGAGCCCGCGGTCGGCAAACGGCTCCAGGATTTTGTAGAGGGTCCCGGGCTCGTTTTTCATGGAAAACAGGATCGAGGTCTTATCTTTTCCGGTGGGCGCCATGGCCCGCCGCCCCACCACCAGGAAACGCGTCGAGTTGTGCGGGTTGTCCTCGATGCGCGCTTTGAGGACGGGGACCCCGTAAAGGCCGGCAGCCCACTCCGACGCGATAGCGGCAGCCGTGTGATCCTCCAGCGCGTACTCGACTGCGGCGGCGGTGGAAGCGACCTCTCTGGCGGGGACATCGGGCAGGTTCCTCCCGAGCCACTGCCGGCACTGGGCCAGCGCCTGGGGATGCGAGTGGACGGACTTGATGGCCGGAAGGTCTCCCGCAAGAGAAACGAGGTGGTGCCCGATCTCGAGGAGCAGCTCACCGGCGATGAGTAGGTCGGAGTCGATAAAGCGGTCGAGAGTGACGTTGACGGCTCCCTCGGTGGAGTTCTCCACCGGGACCACGCCGAAATCGGCCCGTTCCCGTTCGACCTCCTCGAAGACCTCGCCGATGCTCCGCGCGGGGATCAAGCGGGCCGAGGAGCCGAAACTGAGGGCGGTTGCCTGGTGGGTGAAGGTGGCCTGGGGGCCGAGGTAGGCGACGGTCAGCGGGGCCTCTAGAGCCCGGGACGCCGAGAGGATTTCGCGCCAGACCGCGTTGATCCCCTCGGCGGGGAACGGTCCGGAGTTCAGCGCCTGGAGGCGAGCCAGTATTTCTGCTTCGCGCTCGGGAGCGAAGTAGTCGAACCCCTTCTGCTTCTTAAGCTCTCCGATCCGGAGGGCAACCTCTGCACGCTGGTTGAGGAGGTTGAGAATCTGTGTGTCGAGGTCATTGATCCTGGAACGCCACTCGTCCAGG
>CAZXPE010000002.1:0-46580 GCA_964642915.1 uncultured bacterium
GATCGGGACTCGGGGATCGGGGATCGCGGACCCCGGACCCCGAACCCCAACGCGGGTGACCTCGACCAGGTTTGTGTTGAACGTCGATCCCCGCCCAAGATCAGACAGGCGGCAGCTCGTGGTGGCGTTTGGGGCCGTCCACCCAGGTCGCTCGCCGCCCCACCACATCCCGGCGCTCGAAACCGTCCCCCGCGGAACGTCCTCGGTCACCCGGGCAAAGAGGAAACAGGCGCCCCGGTCGTTTCTGGCCTCAACCATATCCCCTGAGGCGATCTTCCGCAAGGCCGCGTCGTGGGGATTGATCTCGAGAAGGGGCTTCCCTCCCTCTCCTGCCTGGAGAGAAGGAATGTCAGCGAAGGTGGAGTTGAGAAAGAGGCGGCCCGACGGCGTGAGAAGAGTGAGAGGAAACCTCGTGTGGAGATCGGGCGAGCCGAGAGGGCCCTCGAAGGGAGGGGTCCAGCCTGGTAGAGGGTCGAGCCCCTCACCGGCCATCGCCTCCGAGTAAAGCTCCACCTTTCCCGACTGAGTGGGGAAGCGGCCGTCGGCGAATGGGACGTGCGGGACCTCGGGAGTGCTCAGATGGATTGAGCCTTCATCGAGGAGTCTCTTGAGGGTTATCCCTTCGAGAAACGGGTGAGGGTTCGCCAGGAGCCTCTCGGCGACGGCCTCAGGAGCCAGGTCCAGGAGGTCGTCCTTGATGCCGAGGCGGCGGGAAAGAAGCTGGAAGACCTCGAAGTTGGATTTGCACTCCCCCGGAGCCGGGACGCAGGGGCTGTTGACAGAAAGGTAGTAGTGCCAGGTGGAGGTGTGGAGGTCAAACTGCTCGAACTGGGTCGTTGCGGGGAGGAGGACGTCGGCATAGCGCGCCGTGTCTGTCATCATCTGCTCGTGGACGACAGTGAAGAGGTCCTCGCGCGAGAGCCCCGCCACCAACCGCTTCTGGTCCGGGAGGGTGTGGACCGGGTTCCCGTTGTAGATGTAGAGGAGATGAACCGACGGGGGTGATTCGGCAACGGCCGCCCCCACCTGGTTGATGTTTATCGTCCTCCGCCCCGGTTCCAGAGGTAGTCCGGCCAGGAGGTCCTCCTTGGAGAAAGGAAAGGCGGCGTTGTTGTTGTAGAGAAGTCCCCCGCCCCTGGACCCCCAGGCCCCGACGAGAGCGGGGAGACAGGCGATCGCCCTGACAGCCATCCCTCCGTTGTCGTGGTGCTGAAGGCCGACACCGATCCTGATGAGCGAAGGCCTGGTCGTCGCGTAGAGCCTTGCCAGGGCCTTGATCTCGCCTTCGCTGATCCCGGTGATCCTCGCCGCGTCGCCGAGGCTGGTCTCCCTCACCCGCTCTCTGAGCGCCTCAAACCCGACTGTGGAGCGCGCCACATAGTCAGAGTCGCAGAGCTTCTCCTCGATCAGGACCTTCATCAGAGCTAGAGCCAGGAGACCGTCGGTGCCGGGATTGATCTGATAGAAACGATCTGCCAGCCGGGCAGAGTGGCTCCGCCGCGGGTCGATCAGGACCACCGACGCCCCCCGGCGCTTCGCCTCCTTGATGATGGGGACGAAGTGAAAATTAGTGACGGCCGAGTTCGCCCCCCAGAGGACGATGAGCCTTGACTCGACGCACCCCTCCGGGTCGGCGCCGACAGTCGATCCGTAGGTGTACCGGCAGCCGGCCTTCCCCGCCTCGGAGCAGATGGTGCGCTCGAGAGAAGCGGCGCCGAGGCGCGCGAAGAAGCGGGTCCCCCCGAGATACATCTGGATGATCCCTGTCGTCCCCGAGCCGAAGCACGGCACTATCGCCTCAGCCCCGTGGCGGTCGATGACCCGCCTGAAGGCGGCGACGATGCGGTCGAGGGCCTCATCCCATCCTATCCGCCTGAACTCTCCCTTCCCTTTGGGGCCGGTCCGCTCCATGGGGAAAAAGATCCGCGGCGGAGAAGCGAGCCTGGCTGGATAGCTCTTGACCTTGGAACATATGAACCCGCGGGTGATGGGATGGGCCGGATCGCCGCTGACTTCGACCACCCGGTCGTCTTCCACAGAGACGAGCAGGGCGCAGGAGTCGGGGCAGTCGTGAGGGCAAATCGCTCGGTGGTTCTCGATCATGCCCCCTCACGGGGAAAGGTGAAGCTCTTCCTTTGATCCGAGCGCCGGGCGGTTCGAGATCAACCTGAACCATCGTGGCGTGATCCTGAAAAAGCGGTGCGGGCCTGCGGGGGAGTAAAGGTCGGCGGCGAACGGGAACTTCGCCGCGTAGAGCGCGAAGACCCCCTCCAGCTCGGACTCAGCCACGGGCGAGGCGACACCGCTGAACTGAAGCCCCATGAACTCCCTCCAGCTCGCCCCCTCCTCCTGGATAGACCCAGCCACCCTCGGGTAACGGAGAAACGCCCGGCAGTGGCGGGTGGAGGGGTCGGAGAGGAAGTAGAGCCTGAGCCCTGAGTCCCTCGCATAGGTGAGCGGGGCGGCCCACGCCCCGCCCTCGTCAGCAGTGGCGAGGGCCAGGATCGCGTGACTGTCGAGAAAGGCGGCGACTTTCTCGCCAAGAGTGTCAGAGACGGCTGCCCCTCCGGCCCTCATCCCTTCCCCGCTCGCTTCCGTTCCCCTTGCTCAACGGCCTCGCACTGTCCGGTCACACCTTCCAGGCCGCCTGTGCCGGTCTGGATGTGCCCGACCTCAGCCAGCTCCTTCAAGGTCGTCTGCTCGAGAAGTGTCCCGATCATCGTGCGGATCTCCCTCCACCGGCAGTGGAGCAGACATGGATTCGTGACGTCGCACGGCGCCTCTCCGAAGAAACAGCGGTCGGAGACGTCAGGGCCCTCGATAGCCTCAAGGATCTCCTTGACTGTGATCTCGTCGGGTGACTTGGCCAGGGCGTAGCCTCGGACAGACCCGCGGAACGACTTCACGAGGCCGTGTCTGACGAGCTTCGGAAAGATCTTGGCGAGGAAGACCCGGGGAAGCCCCTGGGTGTCGGCGATCTCCCCCAGCGCCATCACCGTTCTGGGGGGCTTCTGGGCCAGGATGGTCAGCCCCGTCAGCCCGTACTGGCTCTCCCTCTTGAACTTCACCCGATCATCTCCCTGACCCCGTTCCGGGGCCGCCCAGCAGCTCTCGCACCTTCCGAGAGAGAGTGTCGGGAGCGAACGGCTTCTGGAGGAAACCGCTCGCTTCTCCGGCGAGATCGCCGGGCCCGAGGCGGTCGCCGGTGTACCCCGACATGTAGAGCACCTTCACCTCGGGACGCCTGGAGAGAAGCTCACCGGCCAGTTCAGTCCCTCTCATCCGTGGCATCACCACGTCTGTCACCAGGAGGTCGATCCTGCCCTGGTGCCTCTCGGCAGTCTGAATCGCCTCGCGGCCATGACGAGCTTCCAGCACCTTGTATCCGCGCGACTCGAGGACCTCGCGGGCAAGCTCCCTCACGGCGTCGTCGTCTTCCACCAGCAGGATCGTCTCTGACCCCCTTGCGGCTTCCTCCCACGCCTCCTGGGGTCCAGCGCCCGCGCCGGCGCCACCGGCCCGCGGCAGAAAGATCCTGAACGTCGTTCCTCGCCCTATCTCGCTTGAGACCCTGATGTGCCCCCCGCTCTGCCTGACGATACCATACACGGTCGCAAGACCCAGCCCGGTTCCTTTGCCGGGCTCTTTAGTCGTGAAGAACGGCTCGAACATGTGGGAGAGGGTCTCAGCGTCCATTCCCAACCCGGTGTCTCTCACCGACAGGAGCACGTGAGGCCCCGGGCTGGCTTCGGGATGGCTGGCGGCTTCAGCCTCGTTCACCTCGACGTTTGCAGTCTCGATCGTGAGCCGCCCCCCGTCGGGCATGGCGTCGCGGGCGTTCACCGCCAGGTTCATGATTATCTGCTCGATCTGAGTCGGGTCGGCCTCCACACGCCAGAGCGCCAGGCCGGGAGCGGTCTCCAATCTGATATCCTCTCCGATCAAGCGCTGAAGTATGGCCGCCGCGTCGGCGACGATGGCGTTGAGGTCGAGGAGCTTGGGCTGAAGCACCTGCTGGCGGCTGAAGGCGAGGAGCTGCCTCGTGAGCCCTGCTGCCCGCTCGGCTGTCTTCCCGATCAACTCGGCGTCACGGCGCAGCGAGTCGTCCTGCCCGAGGCGGTTCAGCAGTATGTGAGCGCGCCCGCTGATCACCGTAAGGAGGTTGTTGAAGTCGTGGGCCACGCCTCCCGCGAGCCGCCCCACGGCCTCCATCTTCTGCGCCTGGCGAAGCTGGGCCTCCAGATCCTTGCGGGCGGTGATGTCCTGAGAGACGGCCACGAAGTGGGTGATCGCTCCGCTCGAGTCCTTCACCGGAGTGATGCAGTGCTCGACGGTGAAGAGGCTTCCGTCTTTCCGCCTGTTGACCAGTTCTCCACGCCAGACCTCTCCGGCGAGGACCGTCCGCCACATCTTCTCGTAGAACGAGCGGTCCTGCTTCCCGGATTTCAAGACTCGCGGGGACTGGCCAAGGACCTCCGCACCCGAGTAGCCGGTGACCCGCTCGAAGGCGGGATTAACGTAAATGATCTTCCCGTCGGTATCAGTGACCATTATCCAGTCGGCAGTCTGCTCCACCGCCGAGACCAGGATGGCGTCGCGGCTCTCCACCAGATCATGGAACCGCTCTTGGAATTCGCCAGCCTCGCTCTTCGGCTCCATACGGCGCTACTCCATCATTGGAGCTGGGTGCCTGCCGCTTCTCCCCTCACCGCGATGGCGATCTTGTAAAGGAGAGTGATTATCAGGAAGCCGAGGGCCCAGACGCCGATAACGATCGATATCTCGGGAAGCGTAGGCGCGTAGCGCGTCACGTCGCCGAGCGGAGAAGGCACAAACCCGCCGACGATCAGGCCGACCCCCTTGTCTATCCAGAGCGACAGGAAGACCGCAGCGCAGGCCGCCGCCAGGAGCCTCTCGTTCTCCCTGAAGCGCGGCGGGATGAGCAGGACCAGCGAGACAGCGGCCAGGAGGGCTGAGGCCCGCATCCAGGGGGCGAGCGGGGCCTCTCCTTCCAACCCCAGGAAGAGAAACTCGAAGTGGGCCATGTGCTCCGGGATCTGGCTGTAGAAGACTGTGAACAGCTCCACAGCCGCGAAGAAGACGCTTACCAGCATGGTGTAGGTGACTACGAGCGCCAGCTTCTGGATGGCTTCGCGGCCGGGATCGAACTTCGCCGCCCCGCGGACGATCATGGCCAGGAGGATCAGGAGCGCGGGGCCCGAGGCGAAGGCGGAGGCCAGGAAGCGCGGGGCCAGGAGCGCTGTCAGCCAGAACGGGCGGCTGGCGAGGCCGCTGTAGAGGAACGCCGTCACCGTGTGGATGCTGACGGCCCACGGGATGGAGAGGATGATGACGGGCCTGAGCCATCCCGGCGGCGCCGCTCCCCTGCGCTCGGCTCCCAGCGTTACGAAGGCAATGACGGCGTTGAGAGCGAGATAACCGTTGAGTGAGAGCATGTCCCAGAACATGACCGAGTTGAACGTCGGGTAGAGGATCACGTTCAGCGCCCGCATGGGCTGGCCCATGTCAACGAAGATGAACAGGAGGCACATGGTCACCGCTGAAATGGCGAGCAGCTCGCCCAGGATCGTGATCTTCCCGAACGCCTTGTAGTCGTGCAGGTAGTAAGGCAGGACGACAACGACCGCCGAGGCCGCCACCCCCACCAGGAAGGTGAACTGGGCGATGTAGAGCCCCCACGTCACGTCCCGGGAGAGCCCCGTGATCCCCAATCCGAGCTGGAGCTGTCTGAGATAAAACAGGAAGCCGACGGCGATGACGGCGCAGAGGGCCCCGACCCAGGCCCAGTACCTCCGGTCTCCAATGAGCGCCTTCTCAAACATCGACATCGGCGTGTAACCTCACACCAGGTAGTAGACGTTGGGGTCAGTGCCTAGCTCGGGTCTGCGCCGCAGGGCGTAACGGCTCCTGAGCAGCGTGCGGACCTCCGACTCGGGGTCGGAGAGGTTGCCGAAGACCAGGGCCTTCTCCTTGCACGCCTCAACGCACGCCGGCTGCTGTCCCCTGGCGAGCCGCTCCTCGCAGAAGTTGCACTTCTCCACGACGCCCTTAGTCCTGGTCGGGAACTCCGGGTTCAGCTCCTTCACCCGGGGCCTGGGGTCCAGCCAGTTGAAGCTCCGGGCGCCGTAGGGGCAGGCCGCGATGCAGTAGCGGCAGCCGATGCAGCGGTGGTAGTCCATCATGACGATCCCGTCGTCACGCTTCCAGGTGGCCTTGACGGGGCAGACGCGTACGCAGGGAGGGTTATCGCAGTGGTTGCACAGGACCGGGATCTGCTTACCTTTCAGGTCGTCCCCCGCGTAGCGGTTCCCCTCGTGAAAGACCTTGCCGAACGGCTCCTGCCAGATCCACTTGACCTCGTGGGAGCGATTCTCGAAGCGGGGAACGTTGTGGGCCCTCTCGCACGCGGCGATGCAGTCGGCGCACCCTTCAGCCGTCCTGCACTTCTTAAGGTCAACCGCCATTCCCCGGCGGACCGGGGCCGCGGTTTCTTCCCTGCCGCCTTTAGCCAGCGCCTCGACAGAGCGCTTTCCGGCAAGGCCCAGCGCCGAGAGCCCTGCCAGGCCGAGGAATGTTCTCCTCTTCATGCTCATCGCGCTGCCCTCAGGGCCTGCTTGGGATCGACGTGGCACTCCCAGCAGACCGGCTTGACTCCGGCGTAGTCGTGGCAGCGGTCGCAGAAGTCGGCCTTGCTGGCGTGGCACCTCAGGCACGTGCCGGTGAGGCTCTTCGTGTACGTCCTCCCGTCGAACGCAACGAATGTCCTCTCCTTCTCCCTGACGACCTCGTCGCGCCAGCTTATCAGCAGATTCATGTGTGAGGTCCTCATGTACTCCCGGGGGGCGACGCAGCTCTTCTCCCCGGCTGGAAGCTCAAGCTTGGGAGCCTTCCCCGGGTCGTATCCTCGCGCGGTCTTCCCCGAGGCGAGGTTATACCACACCGGCAGAGTCACCAGGCCGAGGAAGAGGACGAGACCGCCGATGATCGCACCCCTGTCACTCATCCGCTGCGCCCCCGTTCGTCTTGAATGGCTGGCCGCGCAGGTCGGTGGTCCGCTCCTTCTCACCCTTCATCACGAGAGCGTTGCCGACCAGCTCGTGAACTCCCGCCACCTCGGTCCCCGGCACCCAGTACTCCATGAGGGGCGGCAGCGTGGCCTTGTCTATGGCGCAAATGCACGCCAGCAAGTTCACCCCGAACCTGTCGCGGACGTGCCTGACGGCGTTGGCCCTGGGGAAGCCTCCCCTCATTCTCATCTCGAAGTTCTCGTCTGTGCCGAGCCCCGCCCCGCTCCCGCAGCAGAAGGTGCGCTCCCTGATGGTGTTCTCCGGCATGTCGTGGAAGCGGTTCACGACGTTTCTCAGGATATAGCGAGGCTCCTCGATGAGGCCCATGGCGCGGGCAGGGTTGCATGAGTCGTGGAAGGTCACTGTCCAGTGATCGTTGCGGCTGGGGTCGAGCCTTAGCTTCCCGCTGTGGATCAGGTCGGCGGTGAATTCGCAGACGTGGACCATCCTGGTTGAGCGCGCGTTCTCGAACCTTGTCCCTGTGATCGGGGAAACCGGCTCCTCCAGGAAATCGGCGGGGCCGTTCATGGTGTCCATGTACTGGTGGACGACGCGCCACATGTGGCCGCACTCTCCGCCGAGGATCCACTTCACCCCCAGGCGCTTGGCCTCGGCGTAGATCTTGGCGTTCAGCCGCTTCATCATCTCGTGCGATGTGAAGAGGCCGAAGTTCCCCCCCTCTGAGGCGTAAGCGCTCAGGGTGTAGTCCAGCCCGATCTCGTGGAACATCATCAGCGCGCCTACGAGGGTGTAGTAATGGGGAGTCCCGAACGTCTCCGCCGACGGGATGACGTAGAGGACCTCGGCGCCTTTCTTGTTGATCGGCGCCTCCACGCGGATGCCGGTCAGTTCCTCCAGCTCGTCCACGGCGAACTCGATGTTCTGCTTGAACGCGTGGGGCTGGATGCCGAGATGGTTGCCCGTGCGGTAGCAGTTGGCCGCAGGCTCCAGGATCCAGTTGGTGTTGCACCCCACGAGGGTCAGAAGCTCTCGCCCCATCATGGTGATCTCAGCGGTGTCGATGCCGAACGGGCAGAAGACCGAGCAACGGCGGCACTCAGTGCACTGGTAGAAGTAGTAGAACCACTCCTTGAGGACGTTCTCGGTAAGGTCCCTCGCTCCGGCCAGCTTCCCGAAGAGCCGTCCGGCGGCGGTGAAGTACCGCCTGTACACCGAGCGGATCAGCTCGGCCCGCATGACCGGCATGTTCTTGGGATCGCCGGACCCTATGTAGAAGTGGCACTTGTCGGCGCACGCCCCGCACCTGACGCAGATGTCCATGAAGAGGCGGAAGGAGCGGAATTTATCGAGCCGCTCCTTCATCCCGTCAAGCACGATCTGCTTCCAGTTCTCGGGAAGCTTCCAGTCAGCATCGTGGGGCTGCCACGCCCTCGGGTTGGGGAGCCCGAGGTACTCGAGGTGTTTAGGCGCGGCGCTGTAGCAGTACGTCCCCTTGCTAAACTCGACGGGAGTGTCCTGCCAGTCCTTCCGTGGAGGCCTGTAGCTGATCTGAACCAGCTCCTCAGGCTTAGGGACGTCTTTCCTCGCCATCACTATTCCTTCTCGACGGGCAACCCCGCCGCCTTCATCTTGCCCCTGAAGTCGTCCTCCCACTCCTCGTAGGTGTGGACGGGGACGGGGTAGTTCCAGGGATTGACGTGCCGCTTCATCCGGCTCGTGTTGGCGAGGTTCATCGTGGGGGAGAGAAACACCCCTCCCATGTGAACCAGCTTACTGAAGGGGAAGTAAGCGAGAAGCATGCTCAGGAGAAAGAAGTGGACGAAGAAGAGCGGCCCGACCTCGGCAGGGACAACCGGAGAGAAGGTCGCGAGGCCCATCGCGAGCTGTTTCACCGCCACCGCGTCTATCCTGGCGAAGTATCGCATGAGGACGCCTGAGCCGGCGAGCCCGAGCAGGAGGAAGAGGGCGAAGTAGTCGGCGAAGAGGGAGATGTAGCGGACCTGAGGGTCAGCGAGCCTCCTCAGCAGGAGGTAAGCCAGCGCCGCCGGCAAGATGATGTCAGTCACGTAGAGGCCGGGCGTCCCGATCTGGAAAAATCCGTCGGCGTCGGAGAGCAGGCGGACCAGAACGGGGACAGGCTCGAAGAAGAACCTGAGGTGCCTCAGGAGGACGATGAGGAAAGACCAGTGGAAGGCCAGCGCCGCGAGCCAGAGAAGCTTCTCCTCGCCGTAAGCGAGCCTGGCCCCCCCGCCCAGCTCTGTCCTCGTGTTTCGGAATAGCGAGCGGAAGAAACAGATCTCCAGCGCCATCCTCCCGATCACACCCGCCGCGGAGGAAGGGTTCTCGATCCGGCTATCCTTGATCCATGGAAGCGACTTCTGCTGGCCGCACGTCGTCGGGATCCGAAACGGGACTGGAGAGCGCGACCACCTTAAGATCCGGTAGCTCATTCCGAGAAGGAAGACGGCGAACGCCGCGTACGGCACGATCACGCCGAAGAGCGAGCGGAGCCCCGCGACCTGCCCCCCGATAAAGGCCACCCCGGCCAGGACCAGAACCGCCGCGAGAGAATAGAGCGCGCTCACCGGCTCCGCTCCCGAATCCGCTCGGGCACGTACGCCATGCTCCTCGACTGGTTGGCCTTGATCTCCCAGATCCGCTCGCGGCATCTCGCGTAGAGGTCGAAGGCGAGCAGCGCCATCCCGTCGATCCTCTCCTCTACCGCCGTCAGATTTTCCCCATCAGCCGGCAGCCTGATCTCGCCACTCAACTCTTCCCTGATGACTTTCTTGAGCAGAAAGACGAAGCCGACGGCCTGGCTTGGGGTGAACTCCTGGACTGCCCGTATCCTCACCAAGCCGTCAAGAATCCGCTCGACCTTGTCTCTGTCCATCTCACCGATAAGCTCGTCGAAGAGCGCTGGAAGCGCCTCCTCAAAGGCGTGCCCCACCGGGTTGAGAAAGGGGTCTCTCTCCCGGGCCAGAATGCGAGCCGTCTGCTCGGGGTATGTCTCGAGCGCGCGCGAGAGCCACTCGTTCACGACGGCGCTTTTCTTCGCCGCCAGGGCTTTCATCAGCGGCTGGGAGGTCAGAGCCACGGCACGACGGGGTGCTGCTCTACCAGCTCAACGAAGCCGGAGTAGTCAACGACGCGGATACCTTCGATCCGGCGCTCGATCCCTCTGGCCTTGAGGTCGGCCTCCAGCGCATAGACCGGGTGACTGGCCAGGGCCTGGCGCACCAGCCCCTCCATCGTGGTCCCGGCCTTAGCCGCATAGACCCCGTCCTCGTAGAGGAGAATTGGAGATCCGGCAGGGGCATACTGCAAGCAGCTTTCCAGATTCCGATGCGAGAAAGGCGATTTGTTCACAGTGAAGAGCATTGTTCCCCTCGTCAGAACGGCAGGATCGCGTCCTGCTCTTGGAGAAGCCTCACCATCCCCTCGGTGTCGAGCAGCTCAGGCTTCAGCACTAGGTCGTCGAGGGTGAGGCTCCTCTCGTCCAGTGAGCGCTTGTCGGTATAAAAGCGCTCGATCTCAAAGTCGGGGAGGGCCGGGTAGGTCTTGGAGAGCGGCTTCATCTCAAGGCCGCTCGGGTCCTGCCCGCTCACGATGGCGAAGATCCCATCACCCTGAAAGGCCACTGAGATCTGGATCGTCCCCTGCATCTGATAGGCCCCCATGATCAGGAGAGTCTGGAGCCCCTCCCAATTGTAGAGCGACCCGTAGGGAGCCTTGCGAAAAAGGACCAGCACCTTCCTCGGAGAGCCTTCTTTGGGTTTTTCCTCGTTCTCGACGTGCTCCATAGCTCCCCCTCTCAGTCGCCGAAGGTGACGAAGCGGTCGGCCTCCTGGAGAAACTCAGCCAGGTTCCCGAGCCCCGAGATCTTCACGTTGGGAGTGGCGATCTCCTCGTTGAGGCCCCGGTAGGTCGAGTCGGTCACGCAGGCCACCAGCTTGACCCCCTGCGCCCCCAGATCTGACCAGCGCTTCGAGATCACCCGCTCGCCGGGAGGCTTCATGAACTTGTTGATGTTGTACACCCCGTCGGTGTAGAAGAAGACGCCGACGATCTCGTGCCCCTTGGCGCGCGCCGCTTTGATGAACTCCCAGGCGCTGTCGGCGGCCTGATGCTGGTACGGCCCCTCCTGAACCATCACCCCGATCTTCATCATCCTCTCCCCATTGCGTGGACTCTGCCTTCACGATGCGCCCGGGCCTGGGCGACCAGGCTGTCAGCCCATCCGGGCACGCTGAACGCGTGCAAGTGAGTGTAAGCGGCGAGGACGTTGCCGACCACCACGCCGTCTCTGCCGTCCCCGATCCCCTCCCCACGGGCGAGGCGGTAGGCGAACTCAACCGGGCCCATGTTGGTGACCCGCGAGTAGTGGAACTCGTGGCCGCGAAACTCGGTCCCGGCTGGAAAGTACGGGTTCGCCCCGACCACCTTCACCTCGACGTAGCCGTGCCCCTGGGAGCGGCCGGTCATCTCCACATCGCACGGGACCGCTCCCACCATGGAGGCCGACCTCCCGTTCCAGGTGATCCGCCTGGAGAGATACATGAGGCCGGCGCACTCGGCATACACCGGGAGGCCGCCGGCGATGGCCTCCCTCAGTTCATGGCGCAGCCCCTCATTCGCCTCCAGCGGTTCGAGGAAGATCTCGGGGAAGCCGCCTCCCAGGTAAAGCCCATCCACTTCGGGCAGCGAGCGGTCTGCCAGGGTGTCAACGGGAACGATTCTGGCCCCCGCCGCTTCGAGGGCCTCCAGGTTCTCCGGGTAGTAGAAGGTGAACACGCGGTCCCGCGCCACGCCGAGCCTGACCTCGGGGGGGAGCGCTCTCCTCATAGGCTCGGACGGAGCGTGGAGCGGCGGGGCGCTCCTAGCCAGCTCCAGCACGGCGTCAAGGTCAACCGAATCCTCAACGGCGCGGCGGGCGGCTTCGATGGCGGGGAGGAGGCGCTCCTCTTCTTCTTTCGGCACCAGCCCCAGGTGGCGATCGGGAATCGCCAGGTCCGGGTCCCGGGGAAGGGCCCCGAGGAACTTTAGATCGGTGTGGCGGGAAACGGCCGCGGCGAGCTTGCCGCGATGGCGGGGATTCCCGACCCGATTCACGATCACTCCCCCGATGCGGACGCTCGGGTCAAAATCCCTGAATCCCCGGACGAGAGGCGCCACGCTCCCACCCATGCGGTCGGCGTCAACCACCAGAACCACGGGGGCTTGAAGCTGGCGCGCGATCGCGGCTGTCGTGTTCGCCGCGCCGTCGTCCTCAAGGCCATCGAAGAGGCCATGGGCCCCTTCGATCAGGGCCAGGTCGGCACCACGGCAGGCGGAGTGGAAACCGGCCATGAGCCGGTCGGGAGAGAAGAGAAAAAGGTCCAGGTTGCGGCAGGGGCGGCCGGCAGCCTCGCTGAGCCAGCTCGGGTCGATGTAATCGGGACCCTTCTTGAACGGCTGGACTACCACGCCGCGCCGGGAGAGCGCCGCGGCGAGGCCGATGGCGAAGGTCGTCTTCCCCGAGCGACCCTGGGGCGCCGAGATCACCAGGCGTGGAATCGCGAGCACGCGCTGAGCCTCGCCTCTTCCTTCCTTCCGCTCAGGCTCCTTTCTTCACGTAGTAGATAAAGCGGCCCCCGTCTTCGCGTGTCCCGAGGAGCGCGTTGTTGGTGCGCTGGCAGAAGGCCGGAACGTCGTCCTTTGACCCCCGGTCGGTGGCGATCAGCTCGATGACCTGCCCCGACTGGCACTGAGCGATAGCTTTGGAGAGTTTCAGGATCGGCATAGGACAGGCCAAACCAGTGCAATCGAGGGTGAGATCGGCAGCAGGTTCTGTCATGGAAACCTCCCGAATTTGAAGGCTTGGGGACTCAACGGACCTCTCAACTCTTTTGACGTGACTTATCGCCGATACGTTAGCCCAGGTCAATGAAGCATTGACATTAATTTTACATGACAATTGATCTATTTCAAGGGCCCCTCCAGGGGTCGTCACTCCTGCAAGCCAGCGGCGCCGGATCGTGGTAGAGTCCTATAGGGCCGCTCAGCCATGGCGCGTTTCATCTCCGTCATCATCCCCAACCGAAACGGCGAGGCGACGATCGGCAAGTGTCTCGAAGCCGCCCTGGCCTCGCGCTACGAGCCCTTCGAGGTGATCGTGGTGGATGACTGCTCGGAGGACCGCTCCGTCGAGATCATCCGGGAGTTCCCCTGCAAGCTCCTCCGGCTGGAGAAGCACTCAGGGGCGTCTAAGGCGAGAAACGTCGGCGCGTCGAACAGCGCGGGGGAGGCCCTCTTCTTCACGGATGCCGATTGCCTTCTCCTGGAGGACACCCTTGCCGTCGCCGACAGGACCCTCGCCGCCACGGGCCGGGGCGTGGTGGTGGGCGGCACTTACACGATGGCGCCTCACGACAAGGGCTTCTTCAGCCTCTTTCAATCCGCCTTCATCAACTACTCTGAGACCAGGAACGCCGGGCGCCCTGACTACATAGCCGCCCACGCGATGGCCATCGACGCCGAGACCTTCAGGAGGAACAAAGGCTTTGCCGAGGAGTTCCTGCCGATCCTGGAGGACGTGGAGATGAGCCACAGGCTCAGGAGGGCGGGACATCGGCTGGTCATAAACCCCGAGCTTACGGTCCAGCACATCTTCAACTTCTCGTTGCTGGGATCACTTCGGAACGCGCTGAGAAAATCCCTCTACTGGACCATCTATTCCCTCGGGAACAGAGACCTGCTCGCAGATTCAGGAACGGCTTCAACCGGACTCAAAATCAACGGCGCGGCATACGTCCTCACTGCTCTTTCCCTGATTCTCGGGCTCTCGACTGGACAGATGCTCTTCCTGTCTCCCGTCCCTCCAGTGATCGCTCTCAACCTTCTCGTGAACGTGGGATTGATCCGGGCCTTCTTCCGCGCCGGGGGACCCGCTTTCGCCGTCGCAGCGGCGGCGTACTACGTCATGGCCTATCCGCTGGCCGTCGGAGCGGGCGCCCTGGTCGGCGTCCTGAGATACCTCGCCCTGAGCGCAAGGCCGGGGGAGGCATGACCATGAACTCGCCGCTTCGCCACCTCGGCTCCATCATCTGGAAGAGAAGGCCCATCCATCTCACATTTTTCGTAACCCGGAAATGCGACATGAGGTGCCCCTTCTGCTTTTACCTCAGGGGGTCGGAGAAGCGCGAGGCCGATGACGCCGAGCTGTCTCTGGACGAGATACGGAAGATCTCAGGCTCGCTCGGCAATCTCCTCTGGCTCGCGTTCTCAGGCGGCGAGATCTTCCTGAGAGATGACCTCGTCGAGATAAGCCGGCTTTTCTATGACAGCAATAAGCCTGCGATCATGCTCTACCCCACCAACGGCCAGCGCCCGCAGCGCATTCGGGAGGCGACCGAAGAGATCCTCAAATCCTGCCCGGGGAGCGTCGTCGTCGTGAAGCTCTCCCTCGACGGGCTCTACGGCGACCACGACGCCCTCAGGGGGAAACGCGGCAGCTTTGAGAAAACCATGGAAACCCACCGCCTGCTCGGAGAGCTGCCCGCCCGATATCCTCACTTCGAGCTTGGGATCAACACGGTCCTCTGCTCTGAGAACCAGGACAGGATGGAAGAGATGGTCGAGTTCGTCAGCGGCCTGGAGCACGTCAGGACGCACACCATCTCCATCGTCCGCGGGGACCTCCTTGACGAGAGCTATAAAAACGTGGACGCCTCGAGCTACGAGCGCGCGATCCGCAGGCTGGAGAAGGACGTAAAAAACGGCCCTCGCCGCCTCTACCGCTTCAAGGGGGCCAGGTTGAAGGCGGCTCAGGATTCATTGCAGCGCCGCCTGATCCATCGCACGCTGCTCGAGAAGAAACGGCTCACATCCTGCTACGCGGGACGGCTGAACCTGGTCCTCACTGAGACCGGAGAAGTCTATCCCTGCGAGATGCTCTCCGAGAGCTTCGGGAACGTCAGGAACTATGATTATGACCTTAAGAGGATCGTCAGGTCGGATAGAGCCGTGGCGATCACGCGGTCGATCAGTGACGGCCGGTGCCACTGCACTCACGAGTGCTACTTTATGACGAACATCCTCTTCAACCCGAGGTGGTACCCCGCCCTGGCCCGGGAATATCTGCGGCTGTGAGCCCCCTCCAGCCGGCCGGCGTCGCGGCTTCTTTGCCGCGCCTCTCGAGCAGGCCCTTCCCTGCCCACAGCCAGAAAAGGCTCCTGAGGCCCATGAAGGCGGCGACCAGGTCGTCGAGGTTCCTGATCCCGAAAAGCCTCCTCAGCAGGAACGAAGGCCTGGAATAGAACCTCCGAAACGCGATCTGGCGGAGCGCCAAAATCTTCTGTCTCGTCATGCTGTCGGGGACAAAAGCAGCGCCCTGGTAGGTGTAGTCGGAGAGGTCGCCTGAGACCGTGCCGTATTGCTCGCGGCGGTCGTAGAGGTCGGTCCCGGGAAACGGCGTGAGGGCGTGGAAGTTCGCGATGTCGGGGTCTAGCTCCAGGGCGAACTCGATCGTCCTCAACCCTTCTTCAAATGTCTCCCCGGGGATGCCGAAGAGAAACGGCGTGCTGACCTTGAGGCCGGCTTCCTTCGCAGCCCTGACGGCCCTGCGGGTCTGGTCGAGGGTGATCCCCTTCCTTATCGCGTTCAGGTTCTTCTGGACTCCGCTTTCGGCGCCGAGAAGGATCGCCCAGCAGCCGGCCTCCTTGAAGGCCCTGAGGAGAGGCGCGTCCACCTGATTGACGCAGGCGGAGGCGAACCACACGACGTCAAGCCGGCGGGCCTTGATCTCCAGAGCGATCCGCATGGCCCTCTGGTAATCGGCGGCGAAGGAGTCGTCGAGGAACTTGATCTCCCTGTAGCCCTGACCGACGCACAGCTCGATCTCCTCCAGGACGTTCTCGACGCTCCGGTAGCGTACCCCCCTTGCGCCGCCCTTTCTCTCCCTGTCTATCTGGAAGCAGAATAGGCACCGCCGGCTGCACCCTCTCGAGGCGATCATCACCGCCACCGGCTTCCTCCTGTATGTGCCCGGCGGGGGGATGTAGCGGCCCGCGTCGCCCAGAAGCTCCCTGGCCGGAAACGGGATGGAATCGAGGTCGGAGATCAGGGGCCGCGGCGGGTTCTCAACCACCTCGTCGCCAGACCTGAAAACGACTCCCGGCACTCCTTCAAAGCTCTTCCCGCCCTGGAGCCTTTCGACCGCTTCGACCACCGTCCACTCGCCTTCGCCTGTCACCGCCGCGTCAAAGCTCTCGCCTCCCCGGCCCAGGCATCCCGCCCGCTCGGCTATCGGATAGGGCCCGCCGGCGCAGGTGAAGATCTCCCGGTCGAGCCTCTTCACATCCGCCGCGGTTCTGAGGGCCTTCGGCCAGCCGAACGCGGTGGAGTAGATGCCCGCGAACTCAGGCCTCCACTCGCCGACCCCGGCCATGATCTCCTCGTGGGTCATGAACGCTCCGTTGAAGAACCTCACCTCGTGACCGGCCTTGAGCAGGCATGAGGCCACGTACAGGGTGCCCAGGGGCTGCCAATAATTGATCTGCGAGCCTGCCGTCTTCGAGGAGAAAATCTCCAGCGGCACCCACGCAGGTATGATCAGGGCGCACTTCATCAGCGCGTCCCCGCCAAGGCCGGCTCGTCCCGATCAGCTTCCGGCGCCGGGCCGCCCCCCTCCAGGATCCGCTCAGCCGCCTCGATGCCTGACGCGATCGCGTGGTCCATGTTCATGTAAGCGAACGCTCCGCTCCTGCCGGCGATGTGCAGGTTCTCAAACCGGGCCAGGTAGTCGCAGATCCTCTCCTGGTGCTCCCTGTACCCCACCTCGAACAGCGGATACGCGTTCGGGATCCGCAGAACGACGGCGTCCTCGACTTCACGCCTTCCGATGAACCCCAGCCTCTCCAGATGAGCGGTCGTGGTCTCGATCAGCTCCCCGTCTGTCGCCCCCCAGGTGCCGTCGCCGCGTGAGCAGAAGTGCTCCGCCACCAGGAGCGTCTTACCCTCCGGGGCCATCTTCGGGCTCCAGTTAGTGGGCTCGTGGATCCTGCTGAACGGGATCCGCCGATCGGGCACGTAGATCCAGGTCTGGTCGGTGACCCTCTCGCAGCCCACCATGACGGCCACGACAACGAGGTCACGGTATCTCAGCTTCGAGGCGGCTTCGAGCACGCCCTGAGGCGCCTTCGGATGGAGCATCCTCACGAGCGACGTGAGAGGGATCGTGGAGATAAACTCGTCGCCCTCAAACGCGCGCTCCCGGCCGCCGTCCTCGGCGATCACGCGCTCAACCCGCGCGGCGCTATGCTCCAGCCTCTCGGCTCGGGCGCTCGTGAGAACACGGTTTCTCAGGTCGATTTCCTCCCTCATCCGTTCTGCGATCCGGCCTATACCCAGAGGAGGGTAGAGGAACTCCTCAGCGAGAGTCGCCACACCCTCGCCTGCCGACCCGAACAGGGCCTTCCTGATCGCCACCCCCAGGGAGAGCCCCTGGATGCGCCGCTCAGCCCACTCCATCGAGATCCGGTCGCACTCGATCCCCCAGACCTTCTCGCTGTACTCCTTGAAATAGATCCTGAACATAGTGCGTCCAAACCGGCCGACGACCCACTCTTCGAGAGAGCCGTCCCGCGGACTTTTGAAGCTGCTCTTGAGGCGCTCAACCGCGTAATCGAGGAGAATGCGGGCCGTCGTCCGAACCCCCAGGCCGGAGACGGCGTTCAGCGGCTTCAGCGGATAGTCGATGTATCTCCGGCCCAGAAGAATCTGGCTCTTGCGGGGTACCGCCGCGAGCTCACGGCCCATCAGCTCGCGCAGGAAGGCTTCGATCCGCTTGTCTTTAGTGAAGAACCTGTGACCGCCGAGATCAAACCTGAAGGCGCCGTGGGAGACCGTCCTTGCCAGCCCTCCCACGGCGGAGTCGCGCTCCAGCACCAGCACGCTCTTGCGCGCCCGTGCAAGAGCGACACCGGCGGACAGCCCGGCGAGGCCGCCGCCGAGAATGACTGTGGGATTGTTCACTCCGAGGGTATCACCGCGGCACCGGGAGCTGCTCCCGACCCTCTCCCGGCGGGCGCCCCGTAACCTCCGGCCCCCGCTCCGGAACCTCCCGCGGGCGCCCCGTAGCCGCCTGCTCCAGCCCTGGAGCCCCCGGCGGCGGCCCCGTAACCCCCGGCTCCGCCTCCGGCACCCCCGCCGTACCCTCCGCCTGCCGCCGTCACCCCGGCGCCCGAGGTCTTCGTGCCGGTCAAGGCCGACACGCTGTAGCCGATCAGGAAGCTGGTCCACGCCACGACTATCAGAAGCACGACCCAGAGGCTAGTTTTCATCGCTCACCCGCTCTCAGACCGCTTTTTTGATCTTCCACTTGTACTTGCCGCTCTCCGCGATCTTCTCGAGGATCTCGTCGCCCCTAGCATCGCACATCGCGGCAATGGACTCAGCGGAAGAGGGGTTGTCGAAGAGCAGCTCCAGCGTCTCGCCCACCTGCATCTTCTCGAGGGCTTTCTTAGTGTAAAGCTGCGGGTGGGGGCAGACGTACCCAGTGACGTTCAGAGAATAGGTGCCGTTGGACTTTTTTTCGAACTTCATCGCCTCACTCTGCCTCCTTTTCTCTCCGATGTTACAGCTCGCAAACGGCCATCTCTTTGGCCATCCGCCTTTCAGTGTACCAGTTAAAGAACTTCACTCCAAGATAGGCCCCGCCGATCATGCCTATCCCGAACAGCCACCCCGACACGTCGCCCTGGGAGACCCTGACGAAGAAGGCCCCGACGTTGCACCCGAGGCCCAGCCTGGAGCCGATCCCCATCAACGCCCCGCCGATGATAGCCCACATAGTAAGCTCCATTGTGGGAGCCTTCCACTTGAACTCGTTGTGCATGAGCGCCATCACGGCGGCGCCGCCGATCAGGGCGATGGACATCCAGTCGGCCGGGTTGAGGAGGGGGTTGGGAATGCCGTTGTTGAGGCCGAAGAAGATGTTGTCCATGTTCTGCCAGCCGAGCCTGTTGAAGACCCAGCCGACCCACTGGGCCTCCTGGGTCGTCACGTACCAGTATCCCGGGTCGAACACCGTCCCCTTAGCCGAGAGGCCGAAGGTGAACCCCATGCGGGTCATCAGCTCCCCGAAGTTCTGCACCCCGAACTTAACCTGAAGCCCCTTCATCACGAACATGTGGAGCCCGGCCGCGATCCCGAGGAAGAGCCCGGCTATCGCCGTCCTCTGTGACGCCATGACCATGCTCCAGTAGCCAGCCAGATCAGCCCCGATGCCGCCGGCGGGGAGCCCCGCCTTCTTCTGCTTTGCCATATACGGCTTCCTTACCCAAACGATGTAGATCCAAGACAGGATCAGCGCCGCGGGCAGGACGATCCCGACCAGGACGTTACCGACGTACGAGGCGATGAACGGGTTGGAGATCCCCAGCAGCTCGCCGAACGTCTTCACAGGCAGGTCCCACACGTACCCGGCGAGATACTGGTCCATCCATCCGT
The DNA here is from genome assembly GCA_964642915.1 of uncultured bacterium. Lineage (GTDB taxonomy): Bacteria > Methylomirabilota > Methylomirabilia > Rokubacteriales > CSP1-6 > CAZXPE01. Next base: position 19,539 of record CAZXPE010000002.1, read on the forward strand.
CTCCGGCGTTGATGGCCGCGGGGAGCTTCTTTGCCACCGCCGACTCGTACCAGGACCTGGGTACGAGCTTGTTGGTCCATCCGCCGATCGCCACGAAGGTCGCCTGAGACACGCTGATGGACAGAAGCACCACCATGGCGACCCCGTTCCCCTCTCCGGCCTTATAGAGAGAGCCCGACGCGCAGCCGCCCGTGAGCACCATCCCCACCCCGAAGATAAGCCCGGCGATCACCGCATGGATGCCGTACGGGGCGGAGTGGAAGGTGCTCATCCCCGTCGCCGTGACAAAGGCGGAGACGGCCCCGAAGAGTACCATGGCGATCATGATCCCCACGGCCATCCTCGGCACCCCGACGGCGAACAGGTCTCTGAACGCCGACGAGAAGCAGAACCTCCCGTACTGGAGGCACATCCCGTAGATGAACCCGAACCAGAGATAGGCCGAGAGATAGACGTAATACTCGCTCATCATGTAGGTCACGATGCTGATGAGCGAGAGGAACCCCACGATGACGAAGATCCAGAACTGATTTTTCCTGCTCACCGTCTCCATCTCAATTCGCCTCCGTAGCCGGCGGGCTCTCCGCCGGCAGGTAGACCCTCACGAGGGTCCGATACTGAAACCGATCATCCGACGTCAAAAACTCCCTCGACAGGCGATGACCATCGATCCTCCGCTCGATCTGCTCTGTCAGCGGCTGGCCGGCATCGGCGGAAACAACCACTACGGCGCCCTTCCCGCTCGGGTCCGCGGTCGCCGGAGCATAGTACTTCGGGGTTCGGAACTCCCACGTGAACCTCAGCGGCGATGTTTCGATTTCCTGCCGCGAGGGGAGCTGCGCGGGCAGGGGCCGGTACACAATCCGCTTCCCGGCGAACAGATCGAGCAGGGGGACCGAAACCGCCGGATTGACGACAGAGCGCGCCTGAGGAAGAGTGAAAACCTCCACGGCTTCGCCCTCAACGGTGTTGAGATATTCTCCCGCGTCCTTCAAGTTTACGGCGCTCATCCTGCTCAGGTATGGCAGGTACGCGAAGAGCGCGACAGCCAGGGAAGAGGCCACGGCGCAGGACACGGCGAACCTCCTGGCCTCGGCGCTCCTGATCTCCCTCAAACCGTACGAGGCCATCAGCGCGAGCATCGGGAAGACCACCAGGATGTATCTGATCCGCTCGATCTGAGCCGCGACAACCAGGAGCAGGAGCCAACTGATGATGGCGTACCTCAGGTCCCTTTTTCTGATTGCGGCGAAAATCGAATAGGCCCCCGCCACGGTGACGAGCGGGTGTATCTGGAAGAGGAACGTGGAGGCGAAGCTCTCTCGCCACCGCCCCAGCCCGGGCGCCTGGTAGCTCCGGAGCAACCCGATCTGCTCGAAGATCACGTCGTGCTTCACGAGCACAACGGCCCCCGCGAGCGCGGCCGAAGCCGCCAGGAGCGCAGCGCCGCGCCTAAGCGCCCGCCCCGGTTCCTCACGAAGTCGTACCAGAAAGATGATGAGCACAACCGTGAGCGACGGCCACGTGGAGTACTTGGACAGGAAGGCGAGAGTCACTGTCGCGGAAGACAGAGCAATCCATCCGATTCCCCCGTTACCAAGGGCCTTGATCGCCGTGAACACGGCCGCGGCGAGGAAAAACATCGCGGGGACGTCAACGAGCATCAGCGGCACCTGAGTGAACAGATAGGGCATGGCGAGGAGAAGAGCGCCTGCGCACGCCCCCACGGTCGCGTCCCACAGAGTTTTTCCGATCAGGTAGGTGAGCACGATTGTCCCCGAGAAGAGGAGCGTCGTGAAGACCTGGATGGGAATTCTGGTCTCCCCGAACGCGCTGAAGATCACGCCGTAGAGAAAGGGAACGAGCGGCAGGTCGGTCCACGCCGAGACCTCCCGGCCCCACTCACTGAGAAAATACCCGGCGCCGTAAAGCTCGAGGTGCTTGGCCTGGGTGAAGTACCTCGCTGCGTCCACGATCACCTCGGGCTCCCTCCAGAACACGGCCGCCATAGCGAAGGAGAAGAAGAACAGCGCCACAACGGGCCTGAGAGCGGAGATGGAAACCTTCGTAAGCGCGTACGCCAGCGCTACGCCAACGACGAGCGCGGCGCTGACTCTTGCAACGTCAGCGCCGGCAAACACCCACTGCCAGCTCGTCAGCCTGTTGTCATCCAGCCCGCGCAAGAGGTACTGGGTGTGAAACGTCGCCACGGCCGCCAGGGAGATCACGGCGGCCACGACCCTGTCGGTGCTTTCCCTGTTGGATTCGTGAACGGCAATCGCCTCCGATGACGGCGCGCACCTCACCACGAGATGACCTTGTCGTGGGCGAAGATCTCGTCAACGATCTTCTCATGCGGAATTTCCCGCTTCGACAGGTCGATGACAGTCACCTCGTGCTCGCGGGATTGCGCGTTGATGATCCTCTGGCAGAGATCGTCCGGCCCGTCTGTCAGGAGGTAGAGTATCTTCATCGGCGCGTCTGTCTCCTCAGAGGACGATCACCCGGTCGGCGCTGTTGTTCATCACCGCGTTGTGATACTGGCTTCCTCGCACGATCTTGTCGGGCAGCCCCTCCGCCCGAACGCGGCACGTCTCGGCGCTGTGCTCGCAGAGGCTCATCGAGACACCCGGCAGCCCGCACAGGTCTGTGAACGTCGCGCTCTCGAGCAGCCTCGTCCCCTCGTCCATTGCGAACAGGATGACCTGATGCCCCTTCGACACAGCGGCCCTGGTAAGCCCCGTAATGTCGTGAAGGTGCCTGTCGGAATTGACAAGAATGCCCAGCGTCACGCTGATCTCTCTCGCTGCCGGCGTTCAATAGGGCAGGACGTGGTCATACTGAGGCAGTCTCAGCGCGACCTCCTCGGTGGAGCAGAATTCCATCCCCTCGCCCTGCCTGTGGTTCGTGTAGATTTTGACTTCGAATTCTTTCATAGTCTCGAGCTGCTTGAGGTTCTCTTCGGTTTTCCCCAACTCTCTGTCCAGCACGTAGACGTCAACCGTGTCGCCCAGGAGGAGGAGCCCGAGAGACATCCTCAAGGCCTCGCTCTCCCTGTCGGTGACGAGCACGGCAATTTTTCTTTCAGCCATTCCTTCTCGCTTACCCGCCCGACACCCGCAGCGCGGGTACCCGGACCCCCGGGGGAGTCTATCCCGCGGGGGCCGCGCGACGAGCCGGATCCCTACCGCTTCTTCAAAAGCTCCTCCATCTGAGCTTTCAGTGTCTCAAGCTCCCTGAGCGCCGAGTTCACCTTGACGAAGTCGTAGTAGCTCGCGCTCTCCACAGGAAGGTCGGGCCGGCTCCCCCAGACGATCCAGGAGTCGTCGTAGTTCCTGATCTTCTCGAAACCGAGCGACCTGAGCGCCAGGTAGGTCAGCGTCGAGCGGGTCCCTGTCTGGCAGTAGGCCACGACTTCTTTCTTGGGATCGAGGGCTTTGTAAAGATCCTTGAGGGCCGTGGCGTCCTTCGGCGCCATGCCGTCACGGTTGGTCACCGTCTTCTCTGCCAGCTTCTTCTCCGTCTCAGGGTCCACCCAGTTCTGCTCGTAAGGGATCAAAATGGCCCCGGGGATGTGACCGCCACGGACTGCGCGGATGTCGTCTCCCGAGAACTCCCTGGGTGTCCTGGCGTCCAGGATCTGGACGTTCGGGGTTTTCAAGTTGGCTTTGACATAATCAGTCGTGGCGAGGCGATCCGCCTTGACCTTGGCCACGAACTTGGCAGGCGGGAGCTTCTTCTCCTCGGCGGTCATGGGCTGCTTGGCGGCCTTCCAGTCGTCGATCCCTCCCCAGTAAGCTTTAACCTTCTCGGCCCCCAGGTACTCGAGAATCCAGAACGGGACCGACATGTTGGTGTTGCCCTTGTTACCGTAAACAATGATCTCCTGGTCGCGGGTGATCCCCGCGCCGCCCAGTATATCTTCCAGCTTCTTTACCGGGAGGATCCGAGCGTCCACATCTCTCAGGACGACGAGCGCTCCCCTGCCTCCCAGGTTGATGGCTCCTGGGATGTGTCCCTCCTTGTACCCCGCTTCCGACCGGACATCCAGAAGGACCACTCCGGCCTTGTCCTTCTGCTTCGCCACATAGTCTGTGTTCACTATCACCTCGGCTCCGAAGGCAGAGCCTGCCAGAGCGAAAACCAGCGCCAAACCGATCCAGGTTCCAATCGTTCTCTGCTGATTCATCATGTGGCTACCTCCTATCCTTTTAACCCCGAGCATTAGGCGTCACTGGGCCTCGGACCTCCCGGCGTCATAGAGTCCACTGACCCGCCGAACGGCCCCGGCCTCGATCCTCACGCTTTTCTCGCCTCCCCATATCAGCAAATTCGACAAATCACCTCCCCTCGCTGCCTTATTCAGGCTGATGCCGCTTCTCTCAGAGTTGCCGATACTCAGCCAGGAGAGAGGAGCGCCAGCCTTGATAATTTCCTAGATCTGGCAGGGAATTCGCCCGACCTGAGCGGTCAAAGATTGAGTCTGGGGTGGGTCGCGTCATCAAGGCTCCCGGGAGAGTCAACGGACCTCTCAACTCCTCTAGCTATCCTTGGGGTGACTTATGGCCTAGACGGTAGTCTAGCGTCAATGAGCCGGGTGAGTCAATTTCCTGGCCCGATTTACCTATTTCCCCTACGCGACCCGCCGGGCCGGGGTGCCCGACGCCGAGGAGGGGTTGTTCTTTCAGGTGTCTGTTCCACCTGTTCGTCGAGGGCGCGCAGGATGTCCACCACTGAAACGATGCCGACCACCTCTCTCCCAGCGAGCACCGGCATCGCTCCGAAGCGCCGCTCGCGGAAGAGGCGGGCGGCCTGGCGGATGGGAGTGTCGGGAGAGAGGACGAAGACCGGCCGCGTCATGATCTCCCTCACGGGGATAGCATCGCTCCTGGCCTCGCGGAGGTCGCGGTCCGAAACTATCCCGACGAGGAGACGCTCCCCGTCCAGCACCGGAAGGTGGCGGACCCGCTCCCGCCGCGAGAGCCGGCGCGCCGCTCCCACCGACATCCCCGGCTCCGCCGTGACCACCGGCTTTGCCATTACTTCCGCCACCGTCATGGCGCCGATCTCTCCCGCGCCATCGCTCCCATGAAGGGTTCTCCCTGGCAAGGGTACATGGTAACCTTATTATAATCATGACGCTTCAGCATGCCGAGATCCAAGCCATCGTGAGAGGTGACCACAGCGACCCGTTCGCCGTCCTGGGGCCTCATCTCGTCAGCGGAGAGAGGGGGCGAGCTGTGGCAGTTCGGGCGTTCCTTCCCGGCGCTGAGACAGCGCGTGTGATCCCCCTCGATCCCGCCCCCCGCCCGCGAAAGATGGAGCGGATCCATCCTGACGGATTTTTCGAGGCGCTCTTCCCCGGCCGTCGAGCGGTGTTTCCCTACCGCCTCGAAGTCGTCGATCATCAGGGAGAGGCCAGAGTGACAGAAGACCCCTATCGCTTCCCGTCAACCCTGAGCAACTACGATCTCCACCTCCTGGGGGAAGGAACGCACTACAAGGCATACGAGAAAATAGGGGCCCACCCTCTGGTGGTAGATGGGGTGCCCGGGGTGGCTTTCGCGGTGTGGGCCCCCAACGCGCGGCGGGTCAGCGTCGTCGGCGACTTCAACCAGTGGGACGGGCGGTCCCACCCGATGCGCTGTCATCCAGGCAACGGCATCTGGGAGATTTTTGTCCCCGGACTCGCCGAAGGGGCGCGCTACAAATTCGAGATCCTATCGCGTTCGGGAAAGCCTCTCGCCCTCAAGGCCGACCCTTACGCTTTCTCCTTCGAGCTGGAGACGCCACGCACCGCCTCAGTGGTCTCGGCGCCTGACGGCTACTCCTGGGGGGACGCCGACTGGATGTCTGAGCGCGCGCGGCCCAACGCGCTGGATAGCCCCATCGCCATCTACGAAGCCCACCTCGGCTCATGGATGCGGGTGCCCGAGGAGGGAAACCGCTTCCTCACTTATCGCGAGCTGGCCCCCAAGCTGGCGGCCTACATCGGGGAGATGGGGTTCACCCACGTCGAGCTTCTCCCCGTGATGGAGCATCCGTTTTACGGCTCCTGGGGGTATCAGACCATCGGCTATTTCGCCCCTACCCGCCGACACGGGAGCCCCGCCGACTTCATGTTCTTGGTGGACACCCTCCACCAGCACGGGATCGGAGTCATCCTGGACTGGGTCCCGGCCCACTTCCCGCGCGACCCTCACGGGCTCGCCTACTTCGACGGCACCCACCTCTACGAGCACGAGGACCCGCGCCAGCGCGAACACCCCGAGTGGGGAACCCTCGTCTTCAACTATGGCAGGAACGAGGTGGTCAACTTCCTCATCGGTAACGGCCTCTACTGGCTTGAGCGCTATCACGCCGACGGGCTCCGGGTGGACGCCGTCGCCTCGATGATCTACCTCGACTACTCGCGCGGCGCCGGAGAGTGGGTCCCGAATCCCCACGGCGGGAACGAAAACATGGAGGCAATCGCTTTCCTCAAGCGGTTCAACGAGGTCGCCTATCGCTACCACCCGGGCGTCATGACCATCGCCGAGGAGTCAACAGCCTGGCCGATGGTCTCCCGCCCGACCTGGCTCGGCGGCCTGGGCTTCGGCTTCAAGTGGAACATGGGATGGATGCACGACCTTCTGGACTACATGAGCCGCGACCCGGTCCACCGCAAGCACCACCACAACCAGCTCACCTTCGGACTTCTCTACGCGTGGCACGAGAATTTCATCCTCCCTCTCTCCCACGACGAAGTCGTCTACGGCAAGGGGTCGCTCCACGGCAAGATGCCCGGAGACGACTGGCAGAAGTTCGCAAACCTGCGCTCCCTCTACGCCTTCATGTACGGCCACCCTGGAAAGAAGCTCCTCTTCATGGGGGGCGAGTTCGGCCAGACCCGCGAATGGAACCACGACCGGAGCCTCGACTGGCACCTCCTCGAGAGGGGGCCATACCACCGGGGGATCCAGAGGCTCGTCAGGGACCTGAACCGGCTCTACAGGAGTGAGCCGGCCCTTCACGAGGTTGACTTCGACCACGCCGGCTTCGAGTGGCTCGACCCGAACGACTGGGAGCAGAGCGTCGTCTCATTCGTTCGCCGGGGGAAGGACCCCGGAGAGTTCGTCCTCGTCGTCTGCAACTTCACCCCGGTCCCGCGTCACGGCTACCGCGCCGGGGCGCTCGTCGGAGGCCATTACCGCGAGATCCTGAACACCGACTCCGGCGCCTACGGCGGGAGCAACGCGGGAAATTCAGGCGGCGTCCGCGCTGAGCCCGTTCCGTGGCAGGGACGGCCTTTCTCGCTCGCCCTCACCCTGCCGCCTCTGGCCGCCATCTTCCTCAAACCCGACAGCCGCTGAGCCTTCGGCCTTGATCGACCGCTTCCTGACTATTCACGGCCACTTCTACCAGCCGCCGCGGGAGAACCCGTGGACCGGGGAGGTGGAGGTCCAGGACGGCGCCGCCCCGCACCACGACTGGAACGAGCGGATCACCGCCGAGTGCTACGCCCCCAACGCGGCCAACCTTGAAAAGATCTCCTTTGACTTTGGTCCTACCCTCCTCTCCTGGCTCGGGCGCAGTCATCCCGAAACACACAGGAAAGTTCTTGACGCTGACAGGGCCAGCAGGGCCGCCCACGGCGGTCACGGCAATGCCATCGCCCAAGCGTACAACCACATGATCCTGCCGCTGGCTACGCTGAGGGATAAAGTCACACAGGCGCGCTGGGGGATCGAGGATTTCCGCCGCCGCTTCGGGCGCGACCCCGAGGGAATGTGGCTCCCCGAGACTGCCGCTGACCGCGAGAGTCTGGCTGTCCTGGCAGAATGCGGCGTCAAGTTCACGATCCTGGCCCCATCTCAGGCCCGGCGGGTCAGGCGTCTGAAATACGGCCGGTGGAAAGATGTGGAGGGAGGACGGATCGACCCAAGCCGGGCCTACCGATACGCGACGGCCGGCGGAAAGGGTCTCGCCCTCTTCTTCTACGATGGCCCGATCTCAAGGGCCATCGCCTTCGAAGGCGCGGCCTCTCACGGCGAGGCTTTGAGGAACCGGCTCATGGCGGGCTTCTCTGCTGAGCGCCCCTGGCCCCAGCTCGTCCACGCCGCCACCGACGGAGAATCCTACGGCCACCACACCCGCTTCGGTGACATGGCTCTGGCGGCTGCCATCGCGCAGATCGAGTCTGAGGGGACAGCGAAGCTCACCAACTACGGGGAGTTCCTTGCTGACCACCCCCCCACCCACCAGGTGGAGATCATTGAAGGGACCTCATGGAGCTGCGCCCACGGGGTGGAGCGCTGGCGCTCCGACTGCGGCTGCCGGGCGGGGCGCCCCGACTGGCACCAGCGCTGGCGCGCTCCGCTCCGAGGGGCGATGGACTGGCTCAGGGACCAGCTCGACCTCTTCTACGAAATGCGGATGGGAGCGCTCGTCAAGGACCCGTGGGCAGCCCGCGACGATTACATTCACGTGGTCCTGGACCGCTCTCCTGAGAGCAGGGCCGCCTTCTTCGCCCGGCACCAAGAGACGCCTCTCGACGACGCCCGCCAGGTCACGGCGCTCAAGTTCCTGGAGCTTCAACGCCAGCGCCTTCTTATGTACGCCTCCGACGGGTGGTTCTTCGACGAGATCTCAGGACTCGAAACCGTCCAGGTCCTCAAGCACGCTGCCAGGGCGATCGAGCTGGCAGGAAGCCTGGGTCTCAGCGGGCTTGAAAGAGAGTTCGTTCGCAGGCTGGCTGCGGCCCCTTCAAACGACCAGGGGTGCGGCGACGGCGCCCAGGTCTACCAGCGGCTCGTGCTGCCCGCCAGGGCGACGGCGGATCCTCTCCGGGATCGCGCGTGAGGCCCCGGTGTGCCTCCGGTAGTGGTACGTTTTCCTAAAGCTGGGAAATCGTCGCCCCCTGAACGTTCGATGCGCCGGCCCCCCAGTTCGAGCGAAACCGCGCGGCCCTAGCTGAAGAAGGGAACCAGCCGCTCGAAAGTGCAGGTGCCGCAGCGGGCTGGTAAACCCTACTGGCCGCAATAGGCGTGGAACTTGCAAGACTCAGGAGTGGGCGAAACTCACATTCCGTATGACAAGGGGGGCCGGAGAGTGAAACCAAAGCCGTTGGGGACGAAAAAACGAGGGGTTGACAAGCGTACGAGATTCAGGCTTAAATCAGGTGCCTGTCGAGGGGGAGGGCCCGACATGAACAAACTGGCACGAGAGACCGCCTCTGATCTTCTGAAGAAAGAGCCTGATTTGGTCAAGACTTTCGACGAGTTCTCGGCTGCCGAGGAAGAATTTGCCCAGATGTTGGACCTGATGGGTCTCCGCCACGTCGCGGTCGAACTTCCGCCTGCGGGCAATGCAGAAGGCTCCCTGCATGGGAACGTATCAGGCTCTAATCGATAAGACCGAACGAGGTCAGATCGACGGCAAGATTCTTCAACAGGAACGCATCAAGAAGATAGTCAATATCCAAGGTCTCACTGACCGACCTCTCGTCGTTTACTTCTCCAACTTCATCAAGGGCGGGAACGTCCCTAATAATTCCATCGACGATACCGATGTCACCGCCTTCTCTGATTTGATCGAGGGGGTTCCTGGGGACTCGCTCGACGTACTCATTCACAGTCCAGGCGGCCTCGCTGAGTCCGCTGAGCGAATTGTAGGATTACTTCGCGCCAAGTTCTCTAGCATCCGCTTCATCGTTCCTCACACTGCCTACAGCGCGGCCACGTTGTTAACCTTTTCCGGAAACCAGATTCTCATGGACGACCGTTCGGCGCTCGGCCCCGTGGACCCGCAAATCATGTTCCGCGATCCGATCACGGGTGAGGTCTATTTTGTTCCGTCCCAAACAATTACTCTGGGGTTCCGGCGCGCAATCGATGCCTTGAGAGGAGGGCAACCAGAGGTGCTCAAGGCCTACCTTCCGATGCTGAATAAGTTGAACATGCATCTCTTTGAGATATGCAATAACGCCGAAGAACTTACCCGGACACTGGCCCTTGACTGGCTGACCCGCTATATGTTCAACGGCCAGGCGGACGCTACGGAAATGGCCAAGAACATCACAGGGTTTTTCAAGGACCACTCCCAAACTCGTTCGCATCGACGCGGCATTGGTATCGTGAAGGCCAAGGAATTGGGGCTAACCGTCGTCGACATGAGAGACATCCCGAAACTGCGGCAGGCGATCTGGGAGCTGTACTGCGCGGTGGAGTTTTTTGTCGATCAAAGCGATACCTCCAAGTTCTACGAAAACACCTTCGGTGTCAGCTGGCGGCGCCGTTTTCAGGCAGTCGCAGTTCAAATCCCCGTTCCCGTGATGCCGGGCCCTCCGCAGGCTCCTCCCCCGAAACAGCGCCCCGGCGGGGGGAAGCGGTAGGGCTGAGGGAACCAGCGCCAAGAGCTTCCCCTTGGTTCGTTCTCCCCGCTTTGGGGGTCAAGTGGATTTCTATCCTGAGAGCGAGAAGTGGAAGTGGGGGATCTGTTAGGGAGTAAAGACTTTCGGCATAACGTACCACTACCGTGCCTCCCCCCGTCTTGACACCTCCGCCCCACGCCTGGTAGGGTGCTCCGGGTGAAATAGAAGTTTTCGGGTCTCGTTCGCGTGCCATGACTATCCCCGGCCCGTCCGGGACCGCGCCCCCGGCGGGCCGTCGTATGCTTGAGGCCGCCACGAGAGAAGCGGCGCGGAGATAAGGGGCGAGCATGAAACTGGCAGTGCCGCGAGAAGTTCGGCCCGGCGAGCGCCGCGTCGCTCTGGCGCCGGAATCTTGCAAGAAGCTCATACAGGCCGGCCTCAGCGTGGCGATAGAGGCCGGCGCCGGGGATCAGGCTTTTTATCCTGACGAGGCGTATCGGGAGGCGGGTGCCGCGGTCGAAAGCGACCCGGCGGCTCTCCTCGGGCTGGCTGACTTCGTGCTGAAGGTGAACCCGCCGGCGCTCGGCGGGGCTGCCGGGAGGAACGAGGTCGAGTGGATGCGGCCGGGGACGCTTTTCCTCGCCTCGCTGATGCCGCTCAGGAACCTCGACGCCGTCAGCGCGCTGGCAGCGCGGAAGATCACGGCGTTCTCCACAGACGCGATCCCTCGCACGACCCGCGCCCAGGCGATGGACACGCTTTCCTCGATGGCGAACATCGCGGGCTACAAAGGGGTGCTCCTCGCTGCTGCCGAGCTGAACAAATACTTCCCGATGCTGATGACTGCCGCTGGCATGGTCTTCCCGGCCAGGGTGTTCGTGATCGGGGCCGCAGTCGCTGGACTCCAGGCGATCGCCACTGCGCGGCGGCTGGGCGCCAACGTGGTGGCGACCGACGTGAGGCCGGAGGTGAAGGAGCAGATCGAGAGCGTGGGGGCGAAGTACGTCGGGATCGAGCTGAAAGAGAGCGCCTCCGCCGGGGGCGGCTACGCGAAGGAGCTGTCTGAAGAGGACAAGGCGCGGCAGCGCGAGCTGCTCGCCGAGCAGTGCGCCCAGGCCGACGTCGTGATCACGACTGCGCTCATCGGCGGCGTCTTCGCTCCGAAGCTCATCACAGCCGAAGTGGTGCGGAAGATGAGACGAGGCACTGTGATCGTGGACCTTGCGGCCGACGGCGGCGGGAACTGCGAGCTGTCGCGCCCCGGCGAGACCGTGGCAGAGAACGGCGTCACGATCCTTGCCCCCCTGAACCTTCCGGCAACAATGCCGACCCATGCGAGCCTGCTCTTCTCGCGCAACCTCACGGCGTTCCTGCTGGCGTTCACTAAAGACAAGGCGTTCCACCTCGACCTGACCGACGACATCCAGAAGGGGGCGGTCATCACTCACCAGGGTGAGGTCGTGAACGCGCGAGTCAAGGACGCGATGCAGAGCGGCTCACGGAATTGAAAGGAGAGTGAGAAGAATGTCGCTACGACGGATATTCGGGCCGGGCTGGCCGCTGGCGCCGGCCGCTCTCGCCCTCATGGCGACGGCGCAACCCGCTCTCGCCGCTGAGGCGAAGGCCGGCCAGGGGCAGCAATTCGACCTCATCACCATGCTCTTCGTGTTCATGCTGGCGACCTTCATCGGCCTCGGCGTGATCCGCCGCGTCTCCCGCCTGCTTTACACGCCGCTCATGTCTCTCACCAACGCCATCTCGGCGATCGCGGTCGTTGGCTCCGTCATCGTCACCGGCGCTGACTACCCGCTCCACATCCGGATCCTCGGCGCTGTCGCCCTGTTCGCCTCGATGACCAACATCGTGAGCGGATTCCTCATCACTGACCGGATGCTCAAGATGTTCAAGACGCGCAAGGAGGAGAGGCCGTGACAACGGACAACCTCGTCCAGCTCGCCTACCTCCTCTCGACGGCGCTGTTCATCTTCTCACTCTACTGGATGAGCGACCCGAAGACGGCGCGGCGTGGCGTCTTCGCGGGAGTCGCCGCCATGCTCGTCGCCGTCGTCGCCACCTGGGCCCAGCCCGCGGTGATCATCCACCACTGGTGGATCGTGATCGCCATCGCCCTGGGATTCGCGGTGGGGTGGCCGCTGTCGCTCGTCCCGCTCACCGCGGTGCCTCAGCGGACGGCGCTGTCTCACGCCTTCGGCGGCCTCGCCGCAGGCCTCGTCGGGACGGCGAAATACTACCTCTGGCTCCAGGAGGGGCCGGAGAACCTGACCGCGTTCAGAATGACGGCGATCATCGCCGAGATCATCCTGGGGTACCTCACCTTCACCGGGAGCCTTATGGCCGCCGGGAAGCTCCAGGAGGTGAAGTGGATCCCCCAGCGGCCTGTGACGTACCCGTTCCAGAACGTGGGCAACATCGGCCTCCTCGTCGCGGCGGCGGTTCTGGGGATCATCCTGGTGCTCAACCCGGTGGAGCCGTGGTCGGGAAAGCTCTTTCCGGTTATCATCGGCCTCGCTCTGGCTTTCGGCGTGCTGCTCATCATCCCTATCGGAGGCGCCGACATGCCGACGGTCATCTCGATCCTCAACTCCTACGCCGGGCTCTCAGCCGTGGCGATGGGCTTCGTTCTCGACAACAAGCTGCTCATCACCGCCGGCGCCCTCGACGGATCGAGCGGCCTGATCCTCTCCATCATCATGTGCCGAGCGATGAACCGCTCTTTCGCCAACGTGCTTTTCGGCGCCTTCGGTCAGACTCAGACCGCGAAGGCCAGCGGTGAGGAGAAGGTCTATAAGCCCGAGACCGTCGAGAGCGCCGCCCAGATCATGGAGCAGGCCAACCTGGTGGTGGTGATCCCGGGCTACGGCATGGCCGTGGCGCAGGCTCAGCACAAGGTGCGCGAGCTGTACGACCAGCTCAAGAAGCGCGGGATCACCGTGAAGTTCGCCATCCACCCGGTGGCAGGGCGAATGCCGGGTCACATGAACGTGCTGCTCGCCGAGGCCGACGTCCCCTACACCGACCTGGTTGAGATGGATTCGATCAACCCCGACATGCCGCAGTGCGACGTGGCGCTGGTGATCGGCGCGAACGACGTCGTGAACCCGGCGGCGCGTCACGACAAGGGGAGCCCGATCTACGGGATGCCGATCATCGACGCAGACAAGGCGCGCACCGTCTTCGCCATCAAACGGAGCAAGAACCCCGGCTTCGCCGGGATCGACAACGATCTCTACTTCTCTGACAGGACCTGGATGCTCTTCGGAGACGCCAAGAACGTGGTGGGCGAGCTGGCGAAGCAGCTCTCGGGCGGCGGCGGCATCCACTGACGCGCCACCCCGTTAGGCTACATATGGTAAGTGCTCTCTTCGAACTCCTGACGTATTTATTTTATGGAACTGGCGCTGTGCTGGCGTGGCTGGTAAAGGGGTGCCGTACCCGCCTTGCAACGGAGTTGTCTGACACCTACAAAATACGGAACGGCAGCATCGCGGCCATTATGTGGATTGTTCTCATCGGCGCCCTACTATACGTGAACAATCGACCAGAGTGACCCGGTGAATTCCTGAGTCGTGCATCAAGGTTGCGGGGACAGGTCTTCCAATCACACATTGTTGTAGTGCAAGCCCGATCCTATCGGGGTGACATCAGGGACGCGATAACCGCCGCCCCACTAGACCGACGACACAGATGCTGACCCCATGACCGCTCCCCGCTACGAATACACACGTCGGACCGTCCCCTCCCTTATCAGTTTGGGCCTGCTCGCGGCGGTCTCATTCCTTTCCTCGCCAGGCTTCGTTCCCACGCTGACCGCAATTGCCGTGGGCTTCGGGGTCGGTTGGGCAGCCGGTCATGCGACATGGATCGAGATTCAGAAACGGATTGATTCTCGTAATTCCATGATCATGTACTTCACAGACACCGCAGCATATGCGTTGCTGCTGCTGGCCTTTTTGGCGACGATTTTTCCCTACGCATTCGCCCGCTCCGCCGTCTTGGCCATTCGGCACCCGACTGCCTTCGGCGCGGTCCTCGTGTTCGTTGTCGCCGCCTCCGTCGGCTACAACCTGATGCTGATGCACTTCATGCGGCGCCATGAGCTGGCAGCAGGGCCTCTGCAGGTGAAGCGGTACTACGCTTCGAGTGTCGTCGGCGTGCAGGGAATGATCGGCAGAAGGGGACTGGTTATCCGTCCCTGTGCTCCAGAGGGCACGATACGGGTGGGTGCGGAGATTTGGAGCCATTGGCGATCGGGGATGCGGTGATAGCCGAGGGGACCAGCGTCATAGTAAGAGATGTGGTCAGGCTTCGATTGCACGTCGAACAGGAAGTGAGGTCTGAGGTCTAACACACGCATAGGTTGTATGGATAGATTTTGCAATCACACATTGTTGTAATGCAAGACCCGACCCCCCTCAGGCAAGCGAAGGAGGCGACTGTCATCGAGGCCGTCAGGCTCCGCTTGCCTCTTTCACCAAAGCCCTGCGAAGAAGCGTTTTAATGTAGCTCTGGTACTTCGGGATCCCTTTGCGCCTCGCCAAACGCTTGGCAAGTTCCAGGTCCGCGATCGGAAGCCGGATATTGACCTGTTGGGTCGTCGGCTCAAGAACATAGGGACGCCTCAATTCCCCCCGATCATCCAGTTCCTCGTCCAGAAAGGCCGGATCAATCTCCTCCAGAATGCAATCAGGGCAAAACCACTGGCTCTGATCATCTTGGTACTTTTCCTCGCCGCACTTCCTGCACTTCTTCGTCATTGTCATCTCCTCTTCATCTCGCGATGCCACAGCAAGATCTGCTTCCTTTTCGAAGGCCAGGCAGTGACGATATGATAACGGTCACCGCCACGCCCCCCATCTTCTCTTCCTCCCGGCCCGTGCCGCGGGTGCACAGAGCCGGGCGCGCCTCAGTCAAGCCCCTGGTTGCTTCCAGTAGCTATCCACCTCCTCCTGGATCCGAGCGATGATCGCCTCTTGCTTCACCGGCTCGAAGAGGTGCCTGAAGCGCCCCTGGCCTCTGAGGTACTCCTCAACGGGCCGACGCCGGGCCGGGACGTGGGTGTGGACCACCGGCCCGCCGCCGACCGCCTCCCTCAGGGGAAAGAGGCCGGTCTCCACCTGGAGCCGCGCGTAGTTGATCGTCTTAGAAGGGTCGAACTCCCATCCTGTCGGGCACGGCGCAGCGGCGAGAAAGAGCTTCGGCCCGCGGATCGCCTTCGCTCGCTCGAACTTCCGCGCCAGGTCAACCGGATAGCGTGGAGAGACTGACGCAAGGTACGCGGGACGATGGGCCCGCCATATCCCAAAGAGGTCCTTTCTGCTTTGCGCCGTTCCCTCGGCGGTCCCGGAGGTCACAGGGGTGGTCCGGGTTCGCGCGGCGTACGGTGTGGCGCTCGACATCTGCACCCCGGTGTTGCCGTACGATTCGTTGTCGTAGCAGAAATACCAGAAATCGAGACCTCGCCAGATCGCCCCCGAGGTGGAGGAGAGCGCCATGTCGTAAGTGGCGCCATCTCCCGCCACGACGACCACCTGGACGTCGTCCTCAGGCCTCACCCTGCCCCGCGCGATCAGGACGTCGAGGGCGTCGCGCACTCCCTGGGCCCCCGCGGGGGCGCTCCCCATCGTCGTGTAAAGCCAGGATCCGCGGAACGGCGTGTAAGGAAAAACGGAGAGCATCGTGAAGCACCCCGCAGCGTTGACGTACACCACCCGGTCCCCAAGGACTTTAGCGGCCAATCGCAGCGCTTCCATCCCTCCGCAACCGCCGCAGACCGAGGTCCCGGGGAGGATGAACTCCTCTCGCGATAGATCTTTCAGATTCTTGTAAGCGGTCGCTTCCGGGTTCACGACACGACCTCCTTCCCGGCAATCTGAAGGAGTGTCTTCATTTGGAGCGCCTCGGCCTCTGTGAAGAGAAGCCTCGGCGGCGGAGCCTTTCCGGTGGCGGCGGCGAGACGGAGGTCTTCAATCACCTTCCCGAACTCCTGCTCGCCGATCTCCTTGCCCCCGAGCCCTCCCACATACGAGAGAAGCGGCGGGCGGTCCTCCTCGGCGTAGAGAGCGTGGGCGATCTCTCCCACTGTGATCCCTCCGAAGCCGATCGAGAGGTTCTGGTCTATCACCGCCACCGCCCGCCTCCCCAAGAGAGCGCTGCGGATCGCCTCGCGAGGAAACGGCCTCAGCACTCTGAGCCTGAGAAGGCCGAGCCTCACCCCATCGGCGCGGGCCCGGTCCACAGCCGCCCTCCCCTTGGTGGCGAACGAGTTCGACATGACCAGCACCAGCTCCGCATCTGCGAGGCGATAGCCGTCCAGGAGGCCGTAGCGTCGCCCGAAGGCTTTCTCGAAGGCCGCTGCGGCCTCCTCGTGGACACTTAGAGCGTTCTCGGCGGCAAGCTGCATCTGATACCTGAAGTACGAATAGGCCGCTCCTCCCAGCACCGCCACACCCTGGGCCATGGGCCGCTCCCCCCTGATCCAGGCGTGCCGAGGGGCGTAGGTCCCCACATAAGCTCCCGCCATTCCGGCGGCGGGGATCTCAACAGGCTCGCGGGTGAACGACAGGGTGAAGCCGTCCATGTTCACGATGACGGGGAGGAGGACTCGCGGGTCTTCGGCGATCCGGTACGCCATCAGAACAGAGTCGAGCACCTCCTGGCAGCTCTCCGCGTGGATCTGGAGGCAGCCGCTGTCTCGCGCCGAAAGGACGTCGTTGTGGTCGGGCTCAAGCGTGACCGGCGAAGCGAGCCCGCGCGAAACGTTGACGAGGACGAACGGAACGCGCCACCCCGCCACCGTGTAGAGAAGCTCGAAGCCGTAGAGAAACCCCTGACTCGACGTGGCGGTGAAAACGCGGGCGCCTGCGGCTGCTGCTGCGCCGGCGGCGGTGAGCATCGAGTGCTCCGAGTCCATGGTCACGAAGCGAGCCGGGATTTCCCCCGAGGCTGCCCACGCCGCCAGATCCTCGATGATCTCGGTCTGGGGAGTGATGGGAAACGCCGGGATGTAGTCCACGTCCGCCAGGCGCGCCCCCCACGCCGCCGCCGCGTTTCCTGTCAGCATCTCTTTCATTGAGCGATCCGGGCCGGACTCCACCGGCGCCCCTCCCTGACTTTTTCGATGCAATGAAGCGGGCACTCCTCGACGCAGATGAGGCACCCCTTGCAGACTTCGAAGTCCACGAGGGGGTTATCCTCGGCGTCGAGATCGATCGCCCCTTCCGGACAGCGGACGAAGCAGATCCAGCATTGGTTGCACTTGCTCAGGTCTACAACCGGGCGGAAGACACGCCAGTTGCCTGTCCTCCTGAGGCGGGTGTTCGGCTCGGCAGTCACCGTGGGAGCACCGGCCTCGGGGAGCGCATAGGCTACGTCCACAACCTGAGAGCCGCCAGGCGGAGATGCAGACGGCGCGGAAATCTCAATCGGCCCGATACCGGCCCGTGACAGCTCGGCGAGCCTGAGGTTGGCCTCAATCGCTCCCTGTGAGAGGCCGATCTCTTTCAGCTCGGAGTCGAGAGCCTCGACGGTGGCCTCTTTAGAAAGGCCCAAGAGCGCGCAAGCCGCTGAGGCGAGAGCGGCGGAGGCCCCCACAGCGCCCCCCACCTGCTCGAGGGAGAGGGTAACGAAGTCGCGCGCCATGATCGGCCCGGGGTGCCCCGTGTAGCTACCCACCTCCTCGGCCGAATGTGAGGTCGAGATCAGAAGAGCGCCCGCCGGAGGGAGCCCGGCGAGAGGCTGATAGGTCGCGTCATCGAGGAGCGTGTCGTCAGCCACCACCACCAGGTCAGGCCTCGGGACCACTCCTCTTTCAAAGATCGCTCCCTTCGCGATCCTGACGAAGGCGGCCATCGGAGCCCCGCGCCTCTCCGCCCCGTAGACGGGGGAATCCTGGGCAACGAACCCGTCGAGGAGGGCGGCAGTGCCGACGATCCGGCTCGCGGTCTTCATCCCCTGGCCGCCGCGGCCGTGAAAGCGGACCCGGATCATAGAACCTCCTCCTCCTTTCACCGAAAAAGAATAGAGCAATCCCGGTGCCAGGGGTGGTGCCTGACAACCCATTGATTCTCAAGAAACAAACCGGACGAACCGAAAGGCCGACCGGGAGATGTGGGGCGCTTGTGCCCCACCCCGCGTCCCACGCCCCCTACCTTTCAGGCCCGTAGCGGTTGGCGATCAACTTCATGATAGCCTGGCGGAGGTCAGGGATCTCTTCCCGGCGCCACCGCGCCTCGATCTTCCTGATCTGTCCCCCCAGCTCCCTGTCGGCGAACGCGTTAAGGAGCCAGCGCGAGAAATCTCCCCGCGCGGCATGAAAGGCAAGCGCCCTTTCCTCGACAGTTGCCACCGCCTGCCTGAACTCGCTCAAACTCTCAGCCGCCGCCACAAGCCGCCCGCCTGGATCACGGAAGAAGAAGCGCCGCTCCGGAGGGAGCGCTGAATCCGCGTACTTCCTCAGGTGTCTGACGTGCAAGGTCTCGCGCGGCGGCGCGGCGAACGCGAGGAAGCTCCGGCCGCCGCCTTCCTTCTCACGGACCAGGAGGAATTTCCCCTTCTGGAGGTGGGGCAATGCCAGGATAGCCTCGGCGCCGCCTCCGCGGGAGCCCCCGAGGAGAGACCTGAGAAAATACAGCTCTTCCGGAATGGTCGTGCTGGCCAGAATCAGGAGATCGACCACCTTCATCACAGATTCTCTGAGCCAGCTCGCCCGATAGGTGACCAGACAAAAGCCCTTATCCTCCAGGCCGACCGCCTGGTCCTCCACGCCTTCGGGGTGGAGTGAATAGTGGGCCTCATCGAGGACGACCCAGTGAGGCACACCGAGGCGGCGCCTGAGCCTCCGGATCAACTCAAGCCCTTTTCTGATGGCCGTCACCTTTTTCGCATGGGGGAGAGTAGAGAGGTCGGCGACGACGCAGGCCTGCGGGTCACGCTCGAGGCGGCCAAGCGCGCTCTCCAGTTGGGCCTCCTCAGTCACCTCGGCCCAGCTCACTCCGGGCAGCCGAGCCAGGACGTGGAAGTCCCCCTCGGGGTCTATGACGCACAGGGCGTAGCGTCGGGCGAGCAGGCGCTCTATCAGCCCGCCTGCCAGCCACGACTTCCCCGAGAGCGGATCGCCCTGGATCAGCACGTTGATCCCGCGGGCGGGGATCGTCACCGTCTCTGAGCTTCCCACAGCCCAGCCGATGGCGATCTGCTGGCGCTGGGAGCGAGAGGGCGGGAGAGACCCTGTCACTATCGGACCGGCGATCGCCTCAGCGACCGCCGCGCCGTCTTCTCCCGGGAAGACCCAGTCGGCGCGCTCCTTTAAGACATGGACAGCGCTGGAAGGACATCCCGCCCACCCGCAGGCGTCGAAGAGGTCGATGTCGTTCTCAGCGTCTCCCAACGCCAGCACGTCGTGAAACGACAGGCCGAGGTTGCTCACCACCTGCCTGACTGCGGCTCCTTTCGAGACCCCGGATGGCAGAAGCATCAGAGCGGCCCGGTTATAGACGATCTCCAGGCTCACCTGAGAGGCGGCAAGGCTCTCCCTCACGAGGGCCTCGTCTGAGCGCGCCGTCCCCACGATGATCCGCCCGGCCTGAAAGAAGACCCCGCGCCGGTCCAGCTCGGCGAGCAGTCGGGACGGAGGGGGCGGGGCTTGGTCGCTGATGACTCCAGCAGCGGGGAAGTAGAGGACCCCACCGTTCTCGGCTACGACAGCGTCAAATAGGTCCAGCCGCTCGCAGACCCGGATCAACTCGAAAAACGTCCTCCCGGTGACGAGGATCAGGCGCAGCCCGGCCTGCCTGGCGCTCTCGAGGGCATGAAGCGCCGGAGGGCCGATCCTGTCCTCGGAAGCCAGCGTGCCGTCATAATCGCAGGCGAGCGCTTTCATGACCATCAGGTCATAATCTAGCAAAGAGGGTGCCGGGGTGCCAGAGGCCCTGAGTTCCGTGAGGTTCCGGGCCGTCCAGATCGCCCTGAAGGGACATGAGCGCCTCACCTGTGGTGGTAATTCCCGGAGCCGCCAGGGCGATTCGGCTGAGTTTTCGAGGGAATAGGCCGGAGGCATAAGGCTTGCACTAACAGCTTGATGGGGTTAAAAATGGCCTCGGAAGGAGGAAGATGACAATGAAGATTGAAGAGATCATGACCCGGAAGGTGATAACGGTGCGCCCGGGAGCGACCATCCACGAGGCCGCTCAGCTCATGGTTGACCACGGCGTCAACGGCCTCCCGGTAGTGGACGAGAGCTGGAAGGTGGTCGGGATCGTCAGCGAGGGGGACCTGATCCTCCGCCAGAGGCCGCGGGAGCGGATCCCGTGGTGGCGCCTCTTCTTCGGTGACGGAGAGCAGCTCGCGCGCGACTACCAGAAGGCCCATGGGACCACCGTGGCTGAAGTCATGACGCGATCTGTGATCTGCATTGACCCCAACCTCCCGATCGAGTCAGCGGCCCTCATTCTGGACGAGCGCCAGATTAGCCGGCTCCCAGTCGTCGCCGACGGCAGGCTCATTGGGATCGTGAGCCGCGGAGACCTGATCAAAGCTCTGGCTAAGACGCCTGCCGGAGAAGGGGCGCCACTCTCCGACTCACAGCTCGTCAGCGAGATGAAGCATCGGCTCTACGAAGAGCCCTGGGTCTCGAACCGAGGGATCGTGGTCCACGCCAAGGACGGCATCCTATCTCTCTGGGGGCTAGTGGCGACCGAGACTGAGAAATCAGCCATTGAGACGATGGCGAGGACTATCGAGGGGGCGAAAGGGATCGACAGCCACCTGGTGGTCAAATCCGAAATCCCGTACCACTACGGCGTCTAAATGGAACGATCACTGTGCCGGGCCGGTCCGAATGAGGCGGTTGAGGCAGGGGTTCTCGACATCGTCGAGAGGCTCGTCGCCGAAGTGGGAGGGCCGCGGGCTCCGAAGAGCGTCACCCTCGACGACTCCCTTGACCGCGACCTGGGGATCGGAAGCCTTGAGCGGGTCGAGCTGCTCCTCCGCCTCGAAGAGAGGTTCGGCGTCCGCCTACCCGACCGGGTCATGGCAGAGGCAATCACCCCCCGCGATCTCGCCGGGGCGATCCTGACGGCAAAGCCGGCTCCACCCGAGCCTCTTCCAGAGCCGCGCGAGGTCGCCGGCCCCGGCACTCCCGCGCCGGCGGAGGCCAGGACCCTCGTCGATGTCCTCCACTGGCGCGCCGAAAACGATCCTGAGAGGATCCACATCTTCCTCAGAGAGGAAGACGGACAGGAACTGCCGATCACTCACAGTAAGCTCCTTGAAGGGGCAACCGCCGTCGCCGCCGGCCTCATCGAGCGCGGGCTCCAGCGGGGAGAGTCGGTGGCCCTCATGCTCAGGACCGAAGAGGCTTTCTTCTACTCCTTCTACGGCGCTCTTCTCGCGGGCGGAGTGCCCGTCCCCATCTATCCCCCCTTCCGCCTGGACCGAATCGAGGAGTACGCCCAGCGCCAGGTCCGCATCCTCGAAAACGCCGAAGCGCGCTTGCTAATCACATTCCCCGAGGCTGAGCGCGTGGCAGGCCTCTTCCGATCCCGTGTTCCCTCTCTCAAGGAAGTAATCACAGCCGGGAGGCTTGAGCTGCCCGCCGCCGGTGTGCCGCCCTTCACGGGGTCATCCGACGACGCGGCCCTCATCCAATACACTTCGGGGAGCACCGGAGAGCCCAAAGGAGTCCTCCTCTCACACTCCAACGTGCTGGCGAATATCCGAGCCATCGGAGAGGCGCTGGCGCTCCAGCCCGGCGACGTCGGGGTGAGCTGGCTCCCCCTCTACCACGACATGGGGCTGATCGGGACGTGGATCGGGTCGCTCTATCTCGGTATCCCGATGGTGATCCTCTCGCCGCTTGCGTTCCTCTCCCGCCCGGCGCGCTGGCTCTGGGCGATCCACTCACACCGGGCTACCGTCTCTCCGGCCCCCAACTTCGCCTTCGACCTCTGCGCACGGAAGATCGGTGACGATGAGCTGAAGGGCCTGGATCTTTCCTCCTGGCGGCTGGCGTTCAACGGCTCAGAGCCGGTGAGCCCCGAGACGATAGAGCGATTCACCCGCCGCTTCGAGCCGTTCGGCTTCAGGCCAGAGGCGATGTACCCCGTCTACGGCCTGGCTGAGTCAGCGGTGGGCCTGACCTTCCCTCCGCTGGGGCGCGGCCCCTTGGTGGACAGGATCGCAAGGGAGCCGTTCGAGCGCTCTCGCGAGGCGCTCCCCGCCTCCCCCAACGAGGCCAACCCTCTCAGCTTCGTCTCGTGCGGCCGCACCATCCCCGGACACGACGTGCGCATCGTGGATGCCGATGGCCGGCCTCTCGGCGAAAGAGCCGAAGGTCGCATCGAGTTCCGCGGACCCTCGGTGACGGCGGGTTATTTCAGGAATCCCGAGGCAACGAGGGCCGTCCTCCACGAAGGGTGGATGGACTCCGGAGACCTCGGCTACTGGGCGGACGAAGAGCTGTTCATCACAGGCCGCAGGAAAGACGTCATCATCAAGGCAGGACGCAACCTCTACCCCCAGGAGGTTGAGGAGGCGGCAGGCGACGTTCAAGGAATCAGGAAGGGGTGCGTGGCTGCCTTCGGCCACCTCGATCCTGAGATCGGGACAGAGCGGCTCATCGTCGTCGCCGAGAGTCGTGAAACCCGCACTGAAAAACAGGAAGAGTTGAGGGCCGCCGTTGTGGACAAGGTCGTCGCGGCGCTCGGGATCCCTCCTGACAGCGTCGTGATCGCCGAGCCGGGAGCGGTGCTGAAAACATCGAGCGGAAAGATCAGGCGAGGCGCCACCAGGGAGGCGTATCTCTCGGGAGCGCTGGGGCGCGGGCGGCCGTCAGCGTGGATCCAGTGGGCCCGGCTGATCCTGGAGGGGTGGAGAGCGCGATTCCACCGGCTCGGCAGCCGGTGCGGATCGCTGGTCTTCGCCGGCTACCTGGCGACAGTCCTGGCTCTCGTGATTCCGCCGCTCTGGGGACTTCTCCTCATCCTTCCCGGAGGCCGCGCCGTGGATCGGCTCGTCAGGGCCGCGTGCCGCTCCCTCCTCGCCCTCGGAGGTTACCCACTCAGAGTCGAGGGGTCGGGGAACCTCCTCGGAACCGCGCCGGCGGTCATTGTCTCCAACCACGCGAGCTACCTCGACGCCGTCGCCCTCCTCGCAGTGCTCCCCGCGGAGTTCAGGTTCATCGGAAAGCGCGAGCTTGCCCCCGCTCCACTTATCGGCACCGTCATCAGGAAGGCCGGCCACCTCACCGTCGAGCGGGCCGACCTCTCAAGGAGCGCCGCCGACGCCGAGCGCGCCACCCGAATGCTCATGAGCGGCGTCTCGCTTCTCTTCTTCCCCGAAGGCACCTTCACCCGGGCGCCGGGCATCCTTCCTTTCCGCCTCGGGGCATTCAAGGCCGCAGTGGAAGCGGGGAGGCCGGTGGTCCCCGTAACGATCAGAGGCGCCCGTGAGATCCTTCCATCCGAGAGCTGGCTCCCTAAGCCGGGGGCGATCACCGTTGCGATCAGCGCCCCGCTCAAGCCCGAAGGGAGCGGCTGGCCTGAGATGGTCCGCCTCAGGGACCTCGCGCGGGGCGAGATCGCCCGCCGCTCGGGCGAGCGGCTGATCGGCTCCGTTATCGCCTTGCAGGCCGTCCCTCAGAGGAAGGCTTCGTGACCTCATCTGAAGCGCCGCTACGTCCGGCATATCTGAATCTCTCGCTCTCCGAGATCAGGTGCCGGGCGGCTAAGGCCGTTGAGGAGCTGGCCTCCTGCACCGCCTGCCCCCGCAACTGCCGCGTCAACCGCCTCGAAGGAAAGACCGCAGTCTGCAAGACCGGCCGCTATGCCCTGGTCTCGAGCCACTTCCCCCACCTCGGCGAAGAAGACTGCCTCAGGGGGTGGAATGGATCGGGGACGATCTTCTTCTCCTGGTGCAACCTCCGCTGCGTCTTCTGCCAGAACTTCGACATCAGCCAGAAAGGGAGCGGCGAGGAGACCCGACCCGAGCGCCTGGCCCGCATGATGCTCGAGCTTCAGGCGCTTGGGTGCCACAACATCAACCTGGTGACACCGGAGCACGTAGTGCCTCAACTGCTGGAAGCACTGCCTTTCGCCGTCGAAGGCGGCCTCAGCCTCCCCATCGTCTACAACACCGGCGCCTACGACGGGACCGAGAGCCTCCGCCTCCTCGACGGCATCGTTGACATCTATATGCCCGACTTCAAGTTCTGGGACCCGGCGCTCTCCCTGAAGTACGTGAGGGCGCGCGACTACCCCGAAGTGGCCAGGGCCGCCATCCGTGAGATGCACAGGCAGGTCGGCGACCTGGTCATCGGCTCCGACGGCCTCGCGCGGCGAGGGCTTCTCGTAAGACACCTCGTGATGCCGGAAGGGACCGCCGGGACCCGCGAGATCGCGCGCTTTCTGTCCCGCGAGATTTCCAGAGAGACCTACGTCAACGTGATGGACCAGTACCGTCCGGCGTGGCGCGTGTCTCAGGAGAAGTTCCCTGAGATCAACAGACGGATCACCACCGAGGAGTACGGAGAGGCGGTCAGCGTTGCCCTCGAGGAGGGGCTCCACCGCCTCGACAGGCCCCGCCGCCTCATCCTCATTATGTAAAAGCCGCTCCCGCCTCAGGCGGCTCCGCTGCTGAAGACCGGCTTCCTTTGACTCCCCCCGTGGCGGGGCGTATCATGACCATAATCAAGTGACTATGGATAAGAGGAGATGGTCATGAAAACAATGCCCGCAGGAAAGTTCAAGGCGCATTGCCTTAAAGTCATGGATCAGGTTCGGGCACGCCGTGAGCCACTGATCATCACAAAGAAGGGAGTGCCTGTGGCCAAGCTCGTTCCTGCGGACGAGGCTCGATCTGGCGTATTTGGCTGCATGGCCGGTACGGCCGAGATTATAGGCGACATTGAGGCCCCGGTGGCTCCGGCCAAGGTCTGGAAGGCCTCAAAGTGATCCTCCTCGATACTCACGCGCTGCTGTGGCTCTGCCTGGAACCGAGGCGACTTTCGCGGCCGGCGGCAACCGCCATCGGGAAGGGGGCATCATCCGGGGGCGTCGGTATCGCCTCCATAAGCTTATGGGAGATTGCGATGCTGATAGCCCTCGGTCGTCTCTCGCCACGCGGCACCCCCGAAGCATGGATAGCCGAACTCGTTGAGACGAGCGGCATCGTCGTGAAGGAGCTGACCCCGGCCGTAGCAGTTCTCTCCACGCAGTTCCCCAACGACTTCTCAGCCGATCCGGCTGACCGGTTGATTGCAGCGACTGCGAGAGCCGAAGGTCTTGCCTTAGTAACCCGTGACGCGAATATTCGGCGCAGCCCCCTCGTGAAGACGATATGGTAAAAAGATGTGTGGTACCATCCAGCGCTGAGGTTATCGATGATCCGCACTGTTGAAGCTGTCGTTGACCCGTGTGGCAATGTTAGATTGTTGGAGGATGTCCAGCTTCCAGGGCCTCGCAGAGTATTCGTTATGATCCTGAACGATACGCCGCATACGGAGGAGACCGCGTTCTTGAGTGAGCGAGCACTTGCCGACTGGAGCCGACCCGAGGAAGACGCGGCGTGGTCGCACCTTCAGCCGGCGGGGTAGTCCTCGAAGCCGTCGCCACCGTTCTACGTGGTGGTGGTGTCCGCTGAGTTTGGCACGCCGCAAGAAGCGTCTAACCCCTATGAGGCCCCCGCTTGTCAAGGGGAAAAGGCTCCCGTCACGAAGAGATCTTCGTCCCTCAGCCGACGTCGCTTCCGGAAGTAAAGCCGCTCTGACTTGGTTTCTAAATTGCCGTGCTCAGGCAAAGCCCCCTGCACCAAACACCTACCTGCCTACCGGCAGGCAGGTCGAGGGTCTCCAGCCATCGGCTGCCATGAAGGCAGGTTCGAACTAAGGGTACGCCCGGGAGGGGGCCTCAATGAGTATCATCGCGCTCCACGCGGGCGCGCCTCCGGCGCGCCGGTGAGCGTGATCGTTCGACCGACAAGAGGAGGGGTGATGAGAACACGCTTGCTCGTTTGGCATTACCGTGGTAATGTGATCGCGTTATGGCGCTTGCTCATTCGAAGCTGACTGCGCAGGGGCAGATCTCAGTACCCGCTGAGGTGCGGCGGAGGCTGGGTGTGAGTCCTGGATCCGTGCTGGAGTGGGACCAGAAGGGCGAGACTATCGTTGTCCGGCGAGTGGGCCGGTACACGTCCGAGGATGTGCACCAGGCCTTGTTTCCCGTCCCACCGAGGACCCGTTCGCTGACCGAACTGAAGGAAGGTGTGCGACGGTACGTGAGGCGGCGCCATGCGCGCCGTTGACACCAACGTCTTGGTGCGCCTGCTCTCGCGGGATGATGCGCGGCAGCTCGCCGCAGCCGAGGCTTTCGTTGCTCGGGGCGCATGGGTTTCGCACCTCGTGCTCGTCGAAGCCATGTGGGTTCTGAGTTCGGTATACGAGCGTGGCGCGACGGAGATCGCCACGGCTGTCGACATGCTGCTCAACCACAAGGACCTGACTCTCCAAGATTCGGACGCCGTGGACGCCGCTCTGACCCTGTTCCGGAAGAAGCCATCCCTAAGCTTCTCGGATTGTCTTGTACTTGAGGCTGCTCGCAAGGCGGGCCATCTTCCCCTCGGAACCTTCGATCGTGAACTCGGCAAGCAGGAGGGTGCGCGGCGTCTGGGTCAGAGGGTCA
>CAZXPE010000003.1:0-37842 GCA_964642915.1 uncultured bacterium
CTGAAGTTCCGCTGGTGGTCCCGGAGATCAACCCCCACGCGGCAAAAGGCCACAAAGGGATTGTTGCCAGCCCCAACTGCACGACAGTGGTTACGGTGATGCCTCTCAAGCCTATCCACGACGCAGCCCGCATCCGGCGGGTGGTCGCCACCAGCTATCAGGCCGTCTCGGGGGCCGGGGTGAACGGCGTCGAGGAGCTCAAACGCCAGACCCTCGCGTGGGCCAAGGGGGAGCCTCTTGAGGTCAGGTTCTTCCCTCACCAGATCGCCTTCAATGTCCTGCCGCACATCGACCGCTTTGACGATAGCGGCTACACGGGGGAGGAGCTGAAGCTGGTCAACGAGGTGAGGAAGATCCTGGAAGACCCGGAGATGAAGATCTCACCGACCACAGTTCGCGTTCCCGTCTTTACTGCCCATTCGGTGGCGGTGAACGTGGAGACCGAGGAGAAGGTGACGGTCGCCAGAGCGCGGGAGCTGTTCGACAGATTCCCGGGACTCCGCCTCTGGGACGACCCGGCCCGGAACCGGTACCCGATGCCTATCGTGGTGGAGGGGCAGGACGACTGCTTCGTTGGCCGGATCCGCGAGGACCTCTCCTCTGATCGGGGGCTCAACTTCTGGGTGGTGGGGGACCAGCTCAGAAAGGGCGCGGCGACCAACGCAGTCCAGATCGCTGAGCTGCTCATCCGCTGAGGGGCCCCGATGGCGATTAGATGGTGGAGGATCGAACGACAGTTGTCCAGGGAGGGGCGCTTCTACCTCTATACGATCTTCACTATCGCCGTCGTGGCCTATATCGTGGTTCCGTGGGTGATACAGATATTCGCCTCGTTCAGCGAATATAACCCGGACTACTACGAGCCCAAGGACTTTGAGAGAGGAAAGCAGATCGAGCGGACTCCCTTCATCACGGACGTGCTGTCCGGCCAGTTCTATCCGGAGTGGTGGAGGGAGGCGTTGAAGCTCATGCTGCTCGTCCTGGTCGGCGCCCTCTGGTTCATTACTTACTCCTCGTCATCGTTCAAAGGGCCGGGTCGCCGCTCCTCCCGCCGCTGACCCGGAAATCGGCATTCGCACGCTCAAGCTGACCGTCGGCTACGACGGCACGCCTTTCCACGGCTGGCAGATCCAGCCCGGCCTGCCAACTGTCCAGGGTATTCTCACCGAGGCGATCGAGCAGATTCTCCGCGAGCCCGTCAGGGTCGTCGGCGCCAGCCGGACCGACGCTGGCGTTCACGCGATTGGCCAGGTCGCCAGCCTGACCACGTCGAGCGCCTTATCTCTCCTCGCGATCAGGTCAGGGCTGAACGCCAGGCTCCCTCGTGAGATCCGCGTTTCGGCTGTCGAGGAGGCCCAGCCGGGGTTCGACGCTCGTCGCTGGGCGCGGGCCAAGCGCTACGCGTACTTCATCGAGAACGGCCCGGTGGCCTCCCCGTTGCGCCGCGGATTCATGTGGCATGTCAGCCAGCCCCTCGACAGCGCCGCCATGATGGAGGCGCTGGGCTTTCTCAGGGGGAGGCACGACTTCACCTCCTTCTGCGCGGCCCCAGGACGCGCCAGGGATCCGGTCTGCCGAATTTTTTCAGCGAGGCTCCTCTGGCGCCGGCGGTCCCTGGCGTTTCTGTTCTCCGCCGACAGCTTCCTCCATCACATGGTCAGGAACATCGTGGGGAGCCTGGTCGAGGTGGGCAGAGGGCGCCGCCCTCCCCGATGGATACGGGAGGTCCTCCTCGCCAGGAACCGGAGCCTGGCCGGCCCGACGGCGCCCGCCCACGGGCTCGTGCTGCTACGCGCCCTCTATCCGAGAGATTGAACCGCCCGCCTCGCGGTTCCTGGTCTCCTCGTGTCTGGTATTATAGGGAAGGCATCGAGGTCCGACGGAGACCGAAGCCGGTGAGAAGCTACTTTCAGCTAAGGGGCGGCAGAACCGAAGAGGTCAGAGACGAGGTGGTGCGCGAGCAACCCCTCGTGATTTTCATCAACGAGAAGAAGTTCGTCACCCTCCTCTGTTCCCCCTTCAAGCTTGACTGCCTGGTGGTGGGGTATCTATGGCTCGAACGGGTCATCGCGTCGGTGGAGGATATCGTCCGGCTCGAAATTTCGGAGGTGGACGGCGTGGCAAGCGTGGCTCTTGCCCGGGAGATGGAGCTTCCTACGGAGAGAATCCTCACAACCGGGTGCGGTGGCGGGATTACCTTCCGGATTGATCCCCGGCTGTTCCCGAAACTTCACACTTCCCTCAAGGTCAGGCCCGAGCAGCTCTATCAGAGGATGAAGGACCTGTACGCCGAGGCCGTTCACTACAGGACCTCCAGAGGGATCCACGGCGCGGCGCTTACTGACGGCGACCGGCTTCTGGTTGTGGCCGAGGACGTCGGGCGCCACAACGCCGTTGACAAGGTGAAGGGAGAAGCATTGCTCAAAGGGATTCCGACGACCGACATGATTCTCCTCTCGACAGGGCGGGTCTCCTCCGAGATGTTGCTGAAGGCCGCCCGCATGGAGGCCCCCCTCGTGGCTTCGCGAACCTCTCCAACCGAGATGGCGGTGAGCCTTGCCGAACAGCTCGGCATCACGCTGGTCGGGTATCTGCGGTCAGGGGGCCTGAACTTGTATGCGGGCGATGCCGTCATGCTTGACGCTTCTCCTTGAGGGGGGCCTCGATGGACGCGCCGCCGGATCTGGTCAGGTCTTTCCTCCCCGCGGTGGTCAACATTTACACGAAAGTGCCTGAGCGGCATCCGTCCACCCGCCTTCTCGGCGGGGAACGGATGGGCTCAGGAACTGTGATCGACCCCGGAGGCCTCATTCTCACAGTGAACTATGTGGTCATGGGAGGAGAGGCGATCCACGTCACGTTCTCCAAGGGCCGGTCGGTCAGGGCCGAGATCGCGGCGCAGGACTTCGACGTGGGCCTTGCTCTTCTCAAGGTGAAGCGGCAGGGGCTTCACGCCGTGGAGATTGATTCCTCGGAGTCTGTCGAGCTGGGGGACCCTGTGTTTGCCCTGGCGTCCACCGGCCCCCATGAGCGGCGTGTGTCAGGAGGCGCGGTCACGTACCTCGGGGAGTTCGAGGCGTACTGGGAATACCTGCTGGAGCGGGCCATTGCGTCCAGCGCCCCGAACCCGGGCTTCGGGGGCGGCCCCCTGTTCACCCTGGAGGGGAGGATGGTCGGGATCGTCTCGCTGAACCTCAACGAGGTCGTGCGGAGCTCCCTTTCGATTCCTGTCGGGTACTATCAAGATCATCAGCAGGAGCTGCTTCGCTTCGGGAGGGTGGTGAGCCGCCCGAGGCGGGCCTGGCTCGGGCTTTTCGCCCATCCGCTCGAGACGGGAGTGGTGGTAGCAGGGCTGGTTCCGAACGGGCCGGGCGAACGCTCGGGCCTCAGGGAGGGGGATGTGATCGTTTCTTTGAGCTCGCAGGAGGTGGTTACTCGGAAGGACCTCTACCTTTCGCTCTGGCGCCATGGGCCTGGGGAGAGGATCAGCCTGGAGGTCATGCGGGACAACGCGCTCGCGGGGATGGAGGTTACCTCTGGCGACCGGGCCGACTTCTACAAGCAGCTTTCGTGAGGGGGAGCCGGGTGTGATCAGAGCGTTCCGCCTGGCGTCGGCCGGCTTCTTCTCCCGCCAGGGATTCTTCCTGGCCGCGGGGCTCTCCTTTTACTTTCTGATCTGCGTGGTTCCGCTTCTCTTCCTCGTCGTCTCTCTTGCCGGGTTCGTGCTCTCTCGGGAAACCGCCGCGGCTCAGGTCGTTTCCCGGCTCGGCCAGATCATCCCGGTCTATCAGCAGGAGATCACCCGCGCCCTCCACAGGATCGTATCCACCCGAAAGCTCTCGGGGATCCTGGGGACCGTTATCCTTGTTCTTTTCTCGACTCAACTTTTCGCCGCCATTCGCTTCGTGCTGAACAGGATCCTCGGTGTCAAGGGACGGGGAGTGCTCCAGGGGATGGCGATTGATGTCGGGATGATCCTCCTCGCCGGCCCTCTCTTTGTTGCGGCTATCAGCGTGACTGACTTGCTGGTATGGCTCAAGGCCGTTGTCTTCCCGCCGGTAAAGCTCACCCGGCTGGCGTTGGAGCTGGCGGGGATAGGCTTCAGCCTGGGGTTTTCCATCTCCATGTTTTTCATCATCTATCGGTTTCTGCCCGGCGTGGCGCTTCCCTTGAGGGGCGCCTTTAGAGGAGCGGTCCTGGCCGGTTTGCTCTGGGAAGTTGCCAAGCAACTCTTCCGACTTTACATCACCAAGTTGGGGATATATGACCGAATTTACGGCCCTTTGGGTGTGTTGGTAGCGTTCGTTATGTTCGTCTATTACTCGGCGTGCGTTTTTGTCTTCGGGGCCGAGTACATTCGAGCTTTGAGTGAGCGGGCCTCCGGTACTGCCCCTTGATCGTTCGTTTTTCGACCACCTCTTCATCTGCGTGTTGACTAAAAAAGGGCCGGACCGGTAAAAATCTTGACGCCCCCCCCGCTTTGTGATAGTCAAGAAGAGCCTGTTGTCGCCTAGTCCCCGTCGTTGACTTCCTGACCCTCTTGACGGCGGCCCCGTCGGCCGAAGGTGGTCTATATGAACGTTGTCATGGTCGTTGATGACGAGAAGAGCCTCAGGCGTCTCCTTCAAGAGGCCCTCACAGAAGAGCAGATGGAGGTCTACACTGCGGCCGACGGGAAAGAGACCCTCCAGATGCTGGAGGAGATCACTCCCGATCTCGTTCTTCTGGACCTCATCCTGCCGGATACGAACGGGCTTCAGCTCCTGAAGCATGTCCGCCGGCGCCACCCGGAGGCGGCCGTGATTATCATGACCGCCTTCGGGGAGATCAGGTCTGCCGTCGAGGCGATGAAGAACCAGGCCTATGACTATCTGACCAAGCCGTTCGACATCGAAGAGCTCAAGCTGACAATTCATCGGGCCCTGGAGACTATCAACGTCAAGAGGGAATACCAGCGGCTCCGCGAGACTCAGGAGGGACAGTACCGGGTTGACCAGATCGTGGGCGAGTCTGAGGCGACCCGGCAGCTACGCAACCGGGTCCGGCAGATAGCGTTGAGCGAGGCGCACACGATCCTGCTGGCCGGGGAGAGCGGGACCGGCAAGGATCTGGTCGCCAAGGCGCTCCACTACGACAGCCAGCGCCGCCAGTTTCCCATCGTCGAGATCAACTGCGCGGCGATCACCGAGACACTTTTCGAGTCGGAGCTGTTCGGCCACGAGCGGGGCGCGTTCACAGACGCCAAGGGAATGAAAAAAGGGCTCATCGAAATGGCGCATCGCGGCACCCTCTTTCTCGACGAGATCAGCGAGATGTCTCTCGGGACACAGGCGAAATTCCTCCGGGTGCTTCAGGACCGGAGCTTCAAGCGGGTCGGGGGGACGCGCGAGATCGAGGTGGATGTGAGGGTTGTGGCCGCCTCTAACAGGGACCTGGAAACCCATGTGCGAGAGGGGTCATTCCGCCAGGACCTGTTCTACAGGCTGAACGTCATTCCGGTGAGGCTTACCCCCCTGAGGGACAGGCCGGCGGACGTCCCTGTTCTGGCTTACCATTTTCTGGCCCGGGCGAATGTCCTGTTCCACAAGAACATCAAGGGGTTCACCCCGGAGGCCGAGGCGCTTCTCCGCTCATACAGATGGCCTGGAAATGTCAGGGAACTGAAAAACGTGGTGGAACGGATCGTCATCCTGGGGTCGTCCGACGTGATAGGGGCAGAAGACCTTCCCGGCGAGATCACGACCTTCCATGCCTCGCGCAACGCTTTTCCTGTCTCGGGTCCTCCCCGAAGGCTGGAGGAGGTGGAGAGGGCGTATATCCTTGAGGTCCTTAAAATGGTCAACGGGAACAAGACCAAAGCGGCCGAGGTTCTCGGGATCACTCGCCAGACCCTCAGAACCAAACTCTCAGAAACCGACTAGATTTTCTCCGGCGCGATCAATTATTTGCCGATCCAAGCTCAATCCCGGGAACTATGTATTCCGGCGTGACTTTTAGAGTGCCTGCTCGGCTCGGCAGGTAAAGTTTTCACCCGCCTCGGAAAATTCTCTCCTGCGTCACCGGGGAAAAATTTTCTCTAACTCCCCGATTTTCCTGCCTTCGGAATTTCCTTCTCTTCCTGGCATCCAGATTGCTCATATTGGAGTCCGCCGATGCAAGAGATTCCGTCCGTGGAGACTCATACTCGGCAACTCCAGCATCCTGATCCAGACCTCAAACGGGAGGCCATCAGGAAAATTCTGGCGTCCCCCTCCTCTGAAGGGGAGCGGACGCTGGTTCAGCTTGTTACTGACCCCAGTCACGGGGTGAGGGAGGCGGCTGCTCAGGCGCTCCGCATTGTCGGGGGACAGGCGGCGATAGAGGCCCTGATCCCTCTCCTCTACTCTGAACACCCCCACGTCAGAAACAGCGCCATCGAGCTTCTGGTCGCATTCGGGTCCCCGGTCGTGCCGCGAGTGGCCGCCCTCCAGCGCGACCCCGACTCTGACATCAGGAAATTCTCGGCGGACATCCTCGGGGCCGTCGGAAGCCGGGAGAGCCTCCTCTCGCTTTTAGTTCTTCTTGACGACCCCAACCCCAACGTCCAGCACGCCGCCGCTGAGGCGCTGGGACGTCTCGGCCTCCCCGAGGCTGTCCCGCGGCTCACGGCGCTCCTCTCAGTTCCAGGCCCTCACTGGTATCCGGTGGTGACGGCCCTGGGGCAGATCGGCGATCCTTCGGCGGCGCCGGTTCTTCTCTCTGCCCTGGCCCATGCGGACCCGATGACGGCTGTGGTCATCCTCGACGCGGTGGGACGACTGGGGGACGAAGCCGCTTACGAGCGGGTGGCGTGCCTCATCGAAGAGGCTAGGTGTTCCCGGAGCCCGAAGCAGACCCGGCTCGTGGTCGCCGCCTGTTTTAAGGCTCTTCTCCAACTTTCAATCCGCCTCGGCCGCCCGCTGCCCTTTCTGGATCAGAGCTTTGTCATTCAGAACGTGGAAGCCCTCCTGGACGAAGGCGACCACGACGGGGTGATCGCCTCGATTCGAGCCTATGGCGCGATGATCCCGCCGAAATGGGCGCCCAGGATTGTCGCCCTTGCTGAGGATGATCCGGTCGCCGAACTTGTTGCGTTCGCCGCTGAGCTGTGCCGCCGGCTCCCCGCCATCATCGTACCCGCTCTGGAAAGCTGCCCCGCCGCTCTGAGGGAGGCGTTGCTGGGCGGGCTCGTCGAGGATCCGACTCCACAGGTTGTTGAGGCATTGGTCGAGGGACTTTCCCTGGAGAAGATTGGCGGTCATGCCGAGCTTGTCGAAGCGCTCGGAAGAATCGGCGATCCCCGAGCGGTCGGGACGATGCTCGCCATCCTCCGCGAAGGGGATTCATGGCTCAAGGCGCGCACCGCCGAGGCGCTCGGGCGGATGGGAGCAATAGAGGCCGTCCCGACGCTGCTTGAGCTTATCGCCGAAGGGGAAGAGGAGGAACAAGTCCTTACCGCTTACGTCCGCGCCGTCAAGACTATCGACCCGTTAACGGTGGGCCTGGCGTTTCCCGATCTTCTTGCTCACAGAGACCCGGTGGTTCGCAGGGCCGCGGTGGAAGCTCTGGGCGCCAGCCTGGAGGACCCGACCTTGCTCCTTCCGCTCAGCCAGGACCCGGATCCATCGGTGCGCCGGGCAGCCGTCCGGTTCCTCCCCAGGCTGCCATCGTCACTGGAGCCTCTCCTGCTTGCTCTCCTGGACGAAGATGCGGGGGTCCGCCGCGCCGCGGTCAGGGCCATCGCCGCTCTGGAGGCCGATGAGGCCGCGGCTTCGCTGGAGTCGCTCTACCGGGAGGAGGCGGACCCGCAGGTGCGCTGTGAGATTGTGGTCTCCCTGAGAGATCGGATGAGCGCGCAGGCAAAGCCGTTGCTCCTGGGCGCACTCAGCGATCCAGCCCCGCTGGTCCGCGTCGCCGCTGCCTGCGCTTTCGGGGTTTCGGGAGATCCGCTGGAGCCCGCCGCCCGCGCCCAGCTCAGGCAACTTGGGGATCCCGAGCTGGCCGCCGCTCTGGACGTTGATCCGCTCGTGCCCCGGCGATGATGCCGACAACTCTATCCCACGTCGCGCCCGCGGCGAGCGCGCCCGGCGCCGCGGCTTTGAGCTCCCCCCCCGCCTCCGGCTCCCCACCCTTGGCCCAGGAGATGAAATCGGAGGAGTTCACGCTCATTCGCGATTTCATTTACGAGCGGACCGGGCTTTACTTTGCGGAGACCAAAACCTACTTCCTCCAGAACCGTCTCTCGGAGCGGATGGCGCAGACCGGGTGCAGCTCCTATACGGATTACTACTACCAGCTCAAGTACGATCCGAGCCAGAGGGAACTGGATCATCTCGTGGATCTCATCACCACGCGTGAGACCTCGTTCTTCAGGAATCCTCCCCAGCTCGCGGCGTTCCAGCACAAAGTGCTTCCCGAGCTCATCGAGCGCAAACGGCAGAACGGGCAGCGCGCCCTCAGGATATGGAGCGCCGGCTGCGCTAGCGGGGAGGAGCCGTACACCCTGGGCGTCATCCTTTTGGAGAGCGTGGCGGCCTCGGCTCTCTGGGATCTTCAGATCATCGCCAGCGACCTCTCGCTGGCCGCTCTGGCTCAGGCCCGGCGCGGGATTTACCCGAGGGAGGCCCTCAAGAACCTGGATCCGAACTGGCTTCAGCGCTTCTTCGTGCCGGTTTCGGGCACCTACCACGTGAGGGACGAGGTCAGGCGCCTGGTGCACTGGAATCACCTGAACCTGGCTGACGACCGGAGGATGCGGATCATCCAGCACGTGGACGTGATCTTCTGCCGGAACGTGCTGATCTACTTCGGCCAGGAGGCCAAGAAGCGAGTCATCGACTGTTTTTACTCGGCCCTCAGCCCGGGCGGCTACCTCTTCCTGGGACACTCGGAGTCTCTGCATTCGATCTCCAAGGCGTTTCGGATACTGCCGTACGAAGGGGCCTTCGGGTACCAGAAGGACTGAGTTCCGGGAGGTGAGTGATATGGAGCAAGTGATCCTGGTGGTGGACGATTCAGCGATGGTCAGGAAGCTGCTCACGCTGACCCTTCGGATGCACGGGTACCGGACGGTGACCGCCGGCGACGGGATGGAAGCGCTCGAGCGGATCGCCGTGGAGCCGGTAAATCTGATAATCACCGACCTCAACATGCCGGCCATGGATGGCTACGAGCTTGTGTCCACCATCCGCCGGGAGGGGCCAAATCGGATGATTCCGGTGATCATGCTCACCACAGAAGGAGAGGAGGAAGACCGGCGGCGGGGTTACGAGTCCGGGGTGGACATATATCTTACCAAGCCCGCTCAGCCCCAGGACCTGCTGGCTTCAGTGCAGACGCTTCTCGTCAGACATAAGCAAAAGGAGGGAGTGGCATGCGAATCATGACGGTGGAAGACTCCGCCACCATGCGGAGGATCATCAAGAACACGCTGAAACGTCTGGGCTACGAGGACGTGATCGAGGCCGAAAACGGCCAGGTGGCCCTCGCCAAGCTCACCACCGATAAGGTTGACTTTGTCATCACCGACTGGAGCATGCCGGAGATGAACGGCCTCGACTTCATCATGGAGGTCAGGAAGAACGAGGCCACCCGTTCTCTGCCGGTCCTCATGATCACGACCGTCGCTGAGCGGGAGGACATCATCACGGCGCTCCAGGCGGGCGTGAACAGCTACATCGTCAAGCCGTTTGACGCCGACACTTTGAAGGCCAAGATCGACCAGGTGCTCAGCGCATCCTGATACCCCGCGCCATGGGCGACACCTTCCCGGCCGAGGAGTTCGAGGAGATTCTCAGGGAGTTCGGCAACGAGGCGGCGGAGATCGTTGCCAGCCTCGAGGAGGATATGGTCCGTCTCGAGGACGAGCCGGAAAACCTGGAGCTGCTCCATCGGATCTTCAGGGGGATGCACACCCTGAAGGGGAACTCGGCGTTCCTGGGCTTCTCCAGGATGAAGGCGCTTGCCCACGAGGCGGAAAACGTCTTGAACCGCCTTCGCAGCGGAACTCTGCCTCTGGTCCCATCCCTCATGGACGCCCTTCTCGTCGCGCTTGACGGGGTCAAGGCGCTTCTCAGGGATATCGCTGCTGACCGGGCGGAGAGGACGGAGATCGACGGGACTGTTCTCCTGCTCCAGCGCGCGGCTGAGAGCGCTGAACGGGAGACGCCGGGGGAAAATGCGGAATGCGGAATACGCAATGCGGAAGCGGTGGACGGGCCGGAGGGACGCGCTGAAGGCGGGACGCGGAGCCCGGAGGAGGGGGCGCGCGGTGGAAATGCCGCCACGATCCGAGTGGAAGTGCGGCGTCTGGATCACCTGATGAACCTGGTGGGCGAGCTGGTGATCGGGAGGAACCGGCTGCACCAGGTGCGGGGAGACTTAGAGCGGAAGCATGAGGGGGATTCCCTGGTCGGAGAGCTGGGCCAGGTGTCGGCCGAGTTCTCCCTGGTCTCATCCGAGCTTCAGGAGGCGGTGATGAAGGTCCGGATGGTTCCTATCCGGAACATCTTCAGCCGCTTCCCGCGTCTGGTCCGCGACCTCGCGCGCGAGCGGGAGAAAGCCGTGGACCTGGTGACGAGCGGTCACGAAACGGAGCTGGACCGTTCGGTGATCGAGGAGATCTGGGACCCGCTCGTCCATCTCGTGCGGAACGCCCTCGATCACGGCCTGGAGTCCCCGCGCGAGCGGCGGGCCTCGGGGAAGCCCGAGAAGGGAAGAATATCCATGTCGGCCCGCCAGGAGGGCAGCCACATCGTGATCCGGGTTGAGGACGACGGGCGCGGGATTGACGCGAGCCGGGTTCTCGACAAGGCCAGACGCCTGGGGCTCGTGGATGCGGGCGACGACCTTTCAGGAGCCGAGATCCTGAACTTGATCTTCACACCGGGCTTCTCCACCAAGGACGAGATCTCGGACATCTCAGGCAGGGGCGTGGGCCTGGACGTGGTGAAGACCAACCTCAAGAAGCTCAACGGCCTGATTGACGTTTACACGGTTCCCGGCAAGGGGACCCGCTTTACCCTCCAGATTCCCCTGACCCTCGCCATCGTTCAGGCCCTCCTGGTCCGCGTGGACTCGGAGACCGCCGCAATCCCTCTTGCATCGGTGGTGGAGACGGTGCGCCTCCTTCCCCGGGAGCTGCGCACCATCGGCGGGCGCCCGGTTCTTCGCCTCCGTGACAATGTTCTTCCGCTGATATGGCTTCACGACCTCTTTCACAGGCCCCGCCCCGGGGACAGGCGTTTCTACGTGATCGTGGTGGGGCTTGCCGAGGAGCGGGTAGGGATCGCGGTGGACGGCCTCCTTGGCCAGCAGGAGGTGGTGGTGAAGTCAGTGGGGAACTACCTCGGAGAGATCCAGGGGCTCGCGGGAGCAACCATCCTCGGGGACGGCCGCGTCGTGGTGATTCTCGACATGGCCACACTCATGGGTGATTCGCGCCTCTGTCGGCACGTGAAGCGATGACCGGCGACATGAACGTGGAGCGCGGAATGCGGAATGCGGAATGGAGGAGGGCCGGACGGGAGAAGCGCGACAGCGGCAAGATCGTTCGGGCTCTCGTGATAGACGATTCGGCCTTCATGCGGAAGGCGCTCACTATCATGCTCGAATCGGATCCCGGGATCCAGGTGGTGGCCACAGCCAGGGATGGAGAGGAAGGTATCGCCAAGCTCACAGCTCATCATCCCGACGTGGTGACCCTGGACATCGAGATGCCGCGGATGGCCGGGCTCGCCACGCTGGAGTGGATCATGAAGGAGCATCCGGTGCCTGTCCTGATGGTCAGCTCCCAGACCCGGGATGGCGCCGAGATCACGCTTCGGGCCCTGGAGCTGGGGGCGGCGGACTTTGTCGCCAAAACTCCCGGCGGCGGTTTGGACATCCTCCAGATCCAGGAGGAGGTAGTAAGAAAAGCCCTCGCAGTCGCCTTCCACTGGAAACGGCGCGTCGCTGCTCCTCTCCCGGCGGCACCGCCACCCGCCGTCGGCCGGCGGAGTCGCCGGGTGGACATCGTCGCTGTCGGCTCCTCCACCGGAGGACCCCAGGCGCTCCAGGCGCTCTGCTCGAGCCTCCCCTCCGACTTTCCGTGCGGGCTTCTGGTGGTCCAGCATATGCCTCCGGCCTTCACGGGGCCGCTGGCTCAGCGGCTCAACGGCCTCTCTCCTCTGATGGTCCTGGAAGCTTCTCAAGGGACTCTCGTGGAAGCTGGCACGGTCCTCGTGGCCCCCGGAGGGAGCCACATGTTGCTCAGGCGCCACGGCCTTGAAGTGCGGGTCGAACTATCCGAAGAGCCGCGCGATCTGCCCCATCGTCCCTCGGTGGACGTGATGTTCACTTCCGCGGCCCAGGTTTTCGGGGGCCGGAGCCTCGGGGTCATCCTCACCGGAATGGGCAACGACGGCCTCCAGGGGTGCCGGGCCATCAGGGCGGCGGGGGGGCGAGTTCTGGCTCAGGACGAGGAAAGCTCGGTCGTGTACGGAATGCCCCGGGCCGTCGCCGAGGCAGACCTGGCCGATCAGATCGTGCCGCTCGCGGCCATTCCAGAAACGATCGTCTCGAGTCTGTAAGCTAATGCGAGCCCCTAACCCCGGATCCCGAGCCCCGAAGAGAGAAAGGCTCACGGTAAAGCGAGGAGAGGCATCTGCTCATCTCGCCCTCGTGGCCGACGCCTTTCACGCCTTCACTTCGGCCAGCCAGAATCTTCAATCGAGCTACGGCGCCCTCCGGGAGCGCGTCCGGATGCTCAAGGCCGAGCTGGCCGAGGCCAACCGTCGCCTTTCGACGAGCCGGGAAGAGGGGGAGAGGATGCGCCAATACTTGGAAAACGCCCTGGAGGAAATCGGGAAGGGCGTGGTGGTGGTTGACGGGGACGAGCGGATAACGGTGTTCAACCGGGCGGCCGAGATTCTGACCGGGTACACCCGGGACGAAGTCCAGGGCCAACCAATTCACAATTTCCTCAGCCTCTCCTATTCCGCACTTCGCACTCCGCATTCCGCATTGGTTCCAGATGTCGCGAAGCTTCTGAGATCGAGCGGGGAGTGGCGGGAGGTTGATTGGTCAGCTTCCCCGATTCGGGACCCCGACGGAGCTTTCCGGGGCGCCGTGGTCCTCCTGGAGGACCTGGCCGAAAAGCGGCGGGGCGACGAGGCGCGGGAGCGGACCAAGACGTTCTCGGCGCTCGGGGAGATGTCGGTGACCATCGCTCACGAGATCAGGAACCCCCTGGGGGCCATGGAGCTGTTCGCGAGCCTCCTGATGGAGGAGTTTCGCGGCGACGCGCGGAAGGCGGAGCTGGTCGAAAGTCTCATGCACGGAGTCCACACCCTGAACGCCATCGTCTCTAACCTTCTCTTCTTCGCGCGCCCCATGCATCCACTCCTGGAGCCCGTGGATCTCCACGAGGCGATCGACGAGGCGTTGGGGTTCGCCATCCACGCCGTGCGGCAGAAGCGGATTGCCCTCGAAAAGGTCTACTGCGGCGAACCCCTCACCGTGCGGGGAGACCGGGAGCAGCTCAAGCAGGTGTTCCTGAACCTCCTCCTGAATGCCGTCCAGGCAATGGACGAAGGCGGCCGCCTCGCGATTCAGACTCGCCGCGGGAGCCGCTCGAAGGACGGGCAGGCAGATGCGGAATGCGGAATGGGGAATGAAGAGGTCGCGGAGGTCAGCGTCGCGGATTCCGGCCAGGGGATT
This sequence comes from uncultured bacterium, assembly GCA_964642915.1. Lineage (GTDB taxonomy): Bacteria > Methylomirabilota > Methylomirabilia > Rokubacteriales > CSP1-6 > CAZXPE01. The sequence goes on from CAZXPE010000003.1 coordinate 13,717, forward strand.
CCCGCTGAGCTCCTGACCAGGATCTTCGATCCCTTCTTTACCACCAAGCCGAAAGGCACCGGGCTGGGGCTGGCCATCGTCCAGCGGATCCTGGACCAGCACGGCGCCGCGATCAGCGTTTCTTCGAAGCAGGGGAAAGGCACAACGTTTGTTCTTTCGTTCTCTCATCACGCGGTCGGGTCCTCTCCCGAGGCGCGGTCCGCCTCCGGGGGATGCCTGGCCGCAGCACGGAGGATTCCACGATGAGCCGGACAGTGCTGGTGATCGACGATGAGCCTATGATGCGGAAGTCGCTGGCCGAAACTATCCGCCGGCGCGGGGTCGAGGTTTCGGTCGCATGCGACGGAGAGGACGGGCTCAGGCAGTTCAAGGCCACGCCTGCCTCTCTGGTGTTCTGCGACGTCCGCATGCCCAGGATGGACGGGCTGGAGTTCCTCCGCACGGCGAAGACGGTGGCCCCAGGGACCCACGTCGTGATGATCACGGCCTTCGGTTCCGTGGAGACCGCCGTGGAAGCGATGAAGGAGGGGGCTGACGATTTTCTCATGAAACCATTCTCGGCGGACCGGGTCGAAGAGATCCTGAACAGGGCCCTGGCGGGACTGGGGCGGGTCGAGCCAAGCTCAGACTCGGGGATCATCACTCAGGATCCGCACCTCAAGGCGATTCTCGTCACTGCCGAGCGGGTTGCGTCCACCGAGGCGACGGTCCTGGTTCAGGGCGAGAGCGGAACGGGCAAGGAGCTTCTGGCTCGCGCCCTTCACAGGTGGAGTCGCCGGCACGAAGGGCCGTTCGTTCCGGTGAACTGCGCCGCGCTTCCCGAGGCGCTGCTCGAATCCGAGCTGTTCGGCCACGAAAAGGGCTCGTTCACAGGCGCCATAGCCAGAAGGATCGGACGGTTTGAAGCGGCCCACCGCGGCACGCTACTCCTGGACGAGATCAGCGAGATCCCGCTTGCGCTTCAGGCCAAGCTTCTCCGGGTGCTCCAGGAGCACGAGGTAGACCGGGTCGGCGCGAGCCACGCGGTAAAGGTGAATGTGCGTGTCATCGCGACCACGAACCGGCCGCTTCGCCAGGAGCTGGCAGAGGGGCGCTTCAGGCAGGACCTCTTCTACCGTCTGAACGTGATCCAGTTCCAGCTTCCGTCTCTCAGAGAGCGCGCAGGGGACGTGATGCTGCTCGCCGAGCACTTCCTTTCCCAGTACGCCGGGCTCCACGGAAGCCCCGTTAGAGGAATCTCGCCGGAGGCGCGTGATCTTATCGAGGGTTACCACTGGCCCGGCAACGTCCGCGAGCTGGAGAACGCCATCCAGCGGGCGGTGATTCTCTGCCAGGAGCAGGAGCTCCGCCCGCGACACCTGTCGCTTGAAGGAAGCCAGACCCGCGAGCCGCTGTCCATGGTCGGGCGGCCGTTCGCCGAGATGGAGCGGGAGTTCATTCTCGAGACCCTCCGCCAGGTCGGCGACAACAGAACGAAGGCCGCAAAGGTCCTGGGACTTTCGGTCCGGACGATCCGGAACAAGCTTCGCGAGTACCGGACCCTGGCGAATGTGGCATGCGGAGCGCGGAACGCTGAGTGAAGGATGCGGAAAAATTTTCCGTCCCTGGCCGCCTCCGCGCCTGCCAGGGCTTGGTTTGACGGGAGTTTGGGAGGGGCGACACGGTGGCACTGAAATTGCTCCCTTCCATGGCTTGACGGACCTCTGGCCATGAATCTGCTTTTCGGCGGGACGATAGAGCTTCTCCGACAGGCCGTGACGTATGCCACCCGGCGCCATCAGGTGCTCGCGCAGAACCTCGCGAACGCCGAAACCCCTGGCTATCGAGGGCAGGACATCGTCTTTCAGGATGAGCTGGAAACCGCCATGCGCGGACGGGCCGTGCCTGTCTCGGCGGCTCTCCCCGATCAGCGCGACAATCTACTGCGAACGGTCCAGGTCTATACGGGAGACGGCCGCCCCAGAGTGGACGGCAACGACGTCGATCTTGACAGGCAGATGGTGCGCCTGGCTCAGAACGCGCTCTACCACAACTCCATGGTTCAGATCCTCAATCAGAAGTTCAGCGCGCTGAAGCGGGCGATCTCGGGACAGATCTGATATGGACCTCATGAACGCGATGGACATCAGCGCGTCGGCACTGGCCGCCCAGCGCTTCAGGATGAACGTTGTCGCCGACAACCTGGCCAACGTGGAGACGACCCGCACCCCGGAAGGCGGGCCATACCGGCGCAAGGAGGTCATCTTCGGTGCCCAGCCTGTCCCGAGTTTCGCCGAGATCCTCCACGGCGTCAGGGCCAAGCCGACTGGTGTCGAGGTCCTCGGGGTGGTGGAGGGCCGGAGCGCTCCCCGCCGGGTTTTCAATCCCGGTCACCCCGACGCCGACGCCCAGGGGTTCGTGAGCTACCCGAACATCAATCCCCTGATGGAAATGGTGGACATGATAGGCGCCGCGCGCGCATACGAGGCCAACGTGACCGCCATTCAGACCACAAAAGGGATGGCCCAAAAGGCGCTGGAGATCGGCCGGTGAGCGATTTGCGGGTTACGGGGATCGGGGGTCGAGGATCGGGGCTTGACGGCATCCCGGACCCCGGACCCCGGACCCCGGCCAAGAGTTTTATTGAAACCTTGAAGGAATCCATCGAGCAGGTCAATCAGCTCCAGAAGAGCGCCGAGGAAGCGGCGCAGAATCTCGCCCTGGGGAAGGAGAAGGACGTCGCCCAGACGCTCGTCGCGATCGAGAAGGCCAATGTCTCCTTCCAGCTCATGATGCAGGTGAGGAACAAGATTCTTGACGCGTATCAGGAAATCATGCGCATGTCCGTGTAACTCGGGGTCTCCATGAATGAGTTGATTCAGCGGTACTGGCGGCAAGGATTGACCCACTGGGGCGCGCTCTCCAGGATCCAGCAGGCGCTTGCGCTGGCCGCGGGCGGATCGGTCGTTGCCGCGCTTTTCGTGGCCGGCCTGTGGGCTTCGCGGCCGAACTACGGCACGCTCTTCGCCAACCTGAACTCAGAGGATTCGACCGCCATCCAGGAGCAGCTCAAGGCCCTCAAGGTTCCGTACCGCGTTGAGGGAACGGGACAGCTTCTGGTGCCTGCCTCTCAAGTTCACGAGCTTCGCCTCAAGATCGCCGGCCAGGGGCTTCCCTCGGGCGGCGGAGTGGGGTTTGAGGTCTTCGACAAATCGAGCTTCGGCTTCACCGATTTCACCCAGCGGCTCAATTACCAGAGGGCACTTCAGGGAGAGCTTTCCAGAACTATCGGGCAGCTCAGGGCGGTGAGCCAGGCCAGGGTGCACCTGGCGCTCCCCCAGCCGACGCTCTTCAGCGACCGCGAGAAGCCGGCGACGGCCTCCGTGGTCCTCCGCCTCAAGCCCGGCGCCTCTCTCACGAACCAGGAGGTGCGCGGCGTGGTCCACCTCGTGGCCTCCAGCGTGGAAGGGCTCTCCGCCGACAAGATCACCGTGGTGGACACCAACGGGAGAATTCTTTCCCAGGGCGGGGAGCGGGGAGCGTCCCAGCTCTCAGCCCAGCAGATCGAGACCCAGGCGATGTTGGAGGCGGACCTCGAGCGCCGGGTGACCACCATGCTGGAATCGGTCCTGGGGCCGGGGAAAGCGACGGTGCGCGTAGCTGCCAAGCTCTCGTTCGACCAGGTGGAGCGGACGGAGGAGCGTTTCGATCCGAACACGGTGGTCCGGCAGGAGCAACGCACCACGGAAAGCTCCAGCGGAGTCACGACGGCGCCGATCGGGACGCCCGGCGTGGCGTCCAACGTAGCGACGCCTCAGGGCGGCACAAGCACCATCAACAACAAGACCGGACGAGAGACAGAGGTGGTGAACTACGAGGTCGGGAAGACCGTGGAGCGGAAGGTCATCGCTCCAGGGGAGATTGTGCGGCTGTCTGTCGCAGTCTTGATCGACAGCCCCTCCCGCCAGGGTGGGGCCGGCGCCGAAGCCGAAAGTCAGGAGCCGGCCGGCCGGAGCCAGGAAGAGATGGACAAGATCAGGCGTCTCGTGGTGTCGGCTGTCGGGTTCAACGCCGCTCGCGGCGACGATGTCCAGGTTGTTGAGCTGCCGTACGACACGTCGGCGGCCGAGCGCGAGCGGGCGGAGTCAGAGCGGGCGCGGCACGAGTCGCAGGCGAACCAGCGGAACGTCTGGGTTGGGGCTGCTGTGGCGGTGGTCGTCATGCTCCTCCTGATCGCGGTGTTCAGGGCTCTCCGCCGTCGCCGCCTGGCGACGGCCCTTAGCGAGGCCGGTTACAGCTCCGGACCGGCTGTGAGCATCGAGGCCGCCAGGGCCGCGGTGGACGAGGCCCACACCCAGGAGATGCTCGAGCTCGAAGGGAAGCGCAAGGAGGAGCTTCGCCAGAAGGCCCTCGCCTTCGCGTACCAGAAGCCGGAAGAGGTGGCCCAGCTCCTGCGCGCCTGGATGCTCAAGCGAAAGGCGTCCACGACATGAGCGTTGCGATCGAGGTCGCCGGCTCTCCCGCCCAGCTCGAATCACTCTCCGGGCTGAGAAAAGCGGCGATCTTCCTTGTCTCCCTGGGCGCCGACGCGTCGGCCCAGGTCTTCAAGCTGCTCGACGAGGCGGAGATCGAGGTGCTCTCGGCCGAGATCAGCCGCCTCCGCGACGTGCCGGGGAACGTCACCGCCGCGGTCCTCAAAGAGTTCACCCAGATGGCCCTGGCCCAGGAGTACATCACCAAGGGCGGGCTAAACTACGCAATGGAAGTTCTCGACAAGGCCCTGGGCAGGCAGCGGGCACTTGAGATCATCAGCCGCCTTCAGGCGAACCTCCAGCCGGCGCCATTCGCCGTCATGAAGAAGGCAGACCCCAAGCACCTCCTTGATTTCATCCGGCGGGAGCACCCGCAGACCATCGCCCTGATCCTCGCCAACCTGGAATCAGACTCGGCGTCGGTGATCCTCTCCGAGCTTCCGCCGGAGAACCAGATAGACGTCGTGTTGCGGCTGGCGAACATGGACAAGACCAGCCCCGAGGTCTTGAAGCAGATCGAGCAGGTGCTCGAAAAGCGGGTCTCGGCTGTGTTCGCCCAGGAGGTGTCCTCGATGGGAGGGGCCAAGGCCGTCGCTGAGATCCTGAACCGGGTGGACCGGAACACTGAGAAGAAGATCTTCCAGACGCTGGAAGAGATTGAGCCTGAACTGGCTGAGCAGATCAAGCGCCTCATGTTCACCTTCGAGGACCTGATCCTGGTGGACGATCGCGGGATCCAGCGGGTGCTCAAGGAGGTCGATCAGCGCGACCTCGCCCTTGCGCTCAAGGCCGCCGGCGAGGATGTCTCGGGGAAGGTGTTCAAGAACATGTCCGAGCGCGCCGCCGCCATCATCCGCCAGGAGATCGAATATCTGGGGCCGGTGAGGCTCCGCGACATCGAGGACGCTCAGCTCAGGATCGTTTCAATCACGAGGCGGCTTGAGGAGACGGGGGAGATCATTATTGCAGGCAGGGGCGGGAGCGATGAAATCGTCGTCTGAGGTGAAGAAGACCTCCGTCGCAGTTGCTCCCCGGGTATATCCGGTGCCTTCCGATCAGGACGAGGCTCCCTCGGCGGTCATCCAGACGGCCTCGTTCCCGGACCTTGGGGCGAGCCGCGCGGCGGAGCCGGTAGCGGCTCAGGCGATTGCCGATCTGATCGAGCCGCCCGAGACGCTGGCTCTGGCCGAGTCGAGGCGTTTCCGCGAGGCCGCCCGCCGGGAGGCGGCGGCGCTCATTAGCCGGGCGCGCGAGGAGGCGGCGCGGCATTCCCAGGCCGCCTTCCAGGAAGGGCTCAAGCGGGGCGAAGCCGAGGGGCGCGAGGAGTGGCGGAAGCAGATGGCTTCCCCGTTTTCCGCGCTGGGGGAGGCCGCGAGGCGGCTCGCCGAATTCCGTGAGACATACCGCCGCTACCTGGACAGCCAGATCCCGCCCCTCGTCATTCTGTTGACCAAGAAGATGATCCGGCGCGAGCTGCTGCTGGAGGAAGGCACCATCGTGGGGATGGTGCGGGGAGCCCTTGCGCGGGTGGTTGGCGGCTCTGAGGTCACGCTCAGGGTCAGCCCGTCCGATTACGAGGTGCTTAACGCGCGGAAAGCCGACCTCTCTGTCGGGCTCGAGGAGATCAAGGGGATCAGGTTCGAGGCTGATCAATCGGTTGCCCCGGGAGGGTGCCTTGTGGAGACTCCGAGCGGGCTCGTTGACGCCAGGCTGGAGACTCAACTGGAGGAAGCCGCGCTGATCCTCGAAGGGAAAGGTGACTCGTGAGCCGGAACCTGGTGCCTATCGATAATCCTTTCGACCATCTCCGCCGCGCCGACCTGATCCGGGTCCGCGGGAAGGTGACTCAGGTCATCGGACTTGTCATCGAGGCCACCGGTCAGGTCGCCTCGGTGGGGGAGCTTTGCCGTATCCGGCCCCGGGGGGCCGGGCGCGAGGTGATGGCTGAGGTGGTGGGATTCCGCGACGATCGCCTCCTGCTCATGCCGTTGGGAGACCTCCAGGGCGTCGGCCCCGGCTCCGAGGTGCTCGCGACCGGTCGCCCTTTCCGGGTGGGTGTTGGCGCGTCGCTGCTGGGCCGGATCGTGGACGGCCTCGGCCGTCCGATGGACGGCAAGGGAGACCTGGATGTCGAGGGATTCTATCCGATCCATCAACCCCCGCCGAGCCCGCTTCAGCGCAGGCGGGTGACCGATCCGCTTCCCACGGGCGTCAGGGCCATAGACGGGTTCCTGACTGTCGGGAGCGGGCAGAGGGTCGGGATATTCGCCGGCTCCGGCGTGGGCAAGAGCATGCTGCTCGGGATGATCGCCCGGCACACCGCGGCCGACGTCAACGTCATCGGGTTAATCGGGGAACGGGGCCGCGAGGTGAAGGACTTCATCGAGCGCGACCTCGGACCCGAGGGACTCTCGCGGTCGGTGCTGGTTGTGGCGACCTCTGACGAACCCCCCCTCGTCCGAAGGCAAGCGGCATTCATGGCGACCACTATCGCCGAATCATTCCGCGACCGGGGGAAGTCAGTCCTCCTGATGATGGATTCGGTGACCAGGTTTGCCCAGGCCCAGCGTGAAATCGGGTTGACGATCGGAGAGCCTCCGACGACCAAGGGGTATCCGCCCTCGGTCTTCGCCCTGCTCCCCAAGCTTCTCGAACGGGCCGGCACCACCGAGCACGAGGGGTCTATCACCGGGCTGTACACGATACTCGTGGAGGGCGATGACCTCGCCGACCCGATCGCCGACGGCGTCAGGGCGATCCTTGACGGCCACACGATCCTCTCGCGGGAACTGGCGCACCAGAACCACTATCCGGCCATAGACGTGCTCCAGAGCGTGAGCCGGCTGATGATGGACGTTACGCCGGCAGGGCACCAGGCCGCGGCAGGAGAGATCAGGGAACTGCTCGCGGCGTACCGCTCAGCCCAGGACCTGATCAACATCGGTGCATACGTCATGGGATCCAACCCGAGGATCGATCGGGCCATCGGCCTCATCGAACGGATCAAAGCGTATCTGAGACAGCCGATCACCGAGCGGACTGAATTCAAAGACGCTGTCGGCAGGTTGTCTGAGATCGCTGCCGCTCCCATGCCGGGCCCCCAGGTGAAACGCGCCGGGACCCAGGCGCTGAGCGGAGCCAGATAAAGGACGATCATGCGGTTTCGGTTCTCTCTTGAGACCCTGTTCCGTCATCGCCGCCGTCTGGAAGACGACGCCGTGGAGCGGCTGGCCCAGGCGCAGCGAAGGATGGCTGAGGAGGAGGCAACGCTCCAGCGACTTCGGGCCCTCGAAGCGTGGGGGGAGCAGGAGCTCTCATCGGTGCAGACCGGCCAAAGGTCGGGCTGGGAGCTGTCGGCCACGCAGGAGTATCTGGCGAGAGTCCGAGAGGAGATCCGCCGCTCCGGGGAGCGGCTCTCTGAGCGGGGCGCTCAATTCGAGACGGTGAGAACCGAGCTGCTGGAGCGGCGCAAGGGGCGCCGGGTCGTGGAGGTCCTCCGCGACAAGAGCCAGCAGGAGTATGTGCGGGAAACGGAGCGCATAGAGGGGCGCCAGTTGGACGAGGCGGCATCCAACCAGTTCATCCGCCGGGGTGGAGAACGCCGTGTTCAGTAGAAAACTCTGGATCGCGTTCGGCTTCATCTTCTCCGGAATGGTGATGGTCTTCCTTGTCGTCACCGGGGTCTTTCGCGAGGGGATCTGGCCCAGGGTTAAGCCGGCTGCTGAGCGGGCGTTGGCGAAATGGCGGAGCCAGCCGGAGGCCGGCGCCAAGCGGCCGGCCACCGCGGAGCGGAGGCAGAGGACCGGAGCCGGCAACCGGCTTCAGGCGTCCGGCAGCGGGTCAGCGGCGGCGGAAGCCGGGGCCCTGACCGGGAGCAAGGCTGATTCGCAACAGAGAGCGCGGGGCGCTGAGCGGGGCGAGGAGCAGCAGGACGATCGGGCGCGGCTGGGGCGGCTTTACACCGGGATGCGCCCGCGGGAGGCGGCTTCGATTGTCGAGAAGCTTGAGCCTTCGCTGGCGGCCCAAATACTGGTCCGATTGCCGGATAGACAGGCGGCGAAGATCCTCGGCTCAATGGATCCCGAGATCGCGGCCCGCCTGACTCGAGGAATGACGAGAGGAGGGTCATGACCTTTCCGCTCTTCCTTCTCATGCCCGCGCTCCGCTTGGTCGGCGGGTTCGTTCAATCGCTCACTCAGAGCCGGCCGGCCGACGCCCCGGTTAGTATCGTCGGAGGCGGTTCGCCCTCGGTGGAGTTCCAGCCGATGCTCCAGCAGATAATCGGGGCCCAGATGATCGCCCAGGGGGCCACTCAAGCGCTCCCTCAAGCGCCGGGGTCGTTGGGGTCATCGCTTGAGAGCGATTCCTCGTCTACTCCGGCCTTCACTCTCCCGGCTCACTCCGCATTCCGCGCTCCACACTCCGCATTTGGCATTCCCCATTCCGCATTCCCCACTGCGCCGGTGGATGCGCGCATCGCTCCCGTCGTCGAGGTGGGGTCCATGGCCCTCGGCGTGGCGGATCCTCAAAGGCCAGCGATGGAGATCGGGTCCCAGCCGGCTCATCCCTCGTTTGCCGGCGCTGCCGCCACTCTTCAGTCTCAACCCGAGCCTTTCGCTCTCTCTTCGGCATTAATTGCTCAGCATCGCGCGTTTGCTTCTCTCCAGGCCGGGAGGCCAGGCGATGCCCCGCCTGTCGAGATCACAGGGCCGCTCTCCTCTGCGGTGGACCCGTTGTCACTGTACGAAGCCAGCCTCTTGGTCGAGCCGATCGATCCGGCGGGTCGGACCGCCCGGAGCGGAGTGGCTGAGATCGGAGGGCCGGGGGAGGACGGAAGGGTCGGTCACCTTACGCCGGCGGCCTGGCAGGAGCCATTCGCCTTGAGGCCTGACGGAATCGCGAGCCTCGGCCTGTCTTTATCAGCCGATCATGCGGCTCCCAAGGACGTGTCGGCGTCCCCTGCGCCTCAGCCGGCCGTGGAGCTGCCGCGCCTGGTCGACCAGCTTGCCGGCTCGGTGCGGGTGAGTTGGGAGAGCGGCAGGTCAGAGGCCCGGTTCTCGCTCGTCCCTCCTGACCTGGGAACAGTTCGAGTCCAGATGGTGATGGAGCACTCGTCGCTTTCCCTCACGTTCACGGCGGGAAGCGAGCACGCGCGCGGCCTGATTCAATCATCGCTCTCGGAGCTGAAGGAGAACCTGACCGGGCAGGGGATCGACGTCGGCCAGATGAGCGTGCTGGTGGACCTGGCCGGGCGCAACAGTGAGAGGAGCTTCAGCGCCTTTGATCTAAACGATGGCCGTCCCGAAGCGCCGCCGAGGGCGCCAGTGGTCCAGCCGGTGCTGGCTGAGCGCCTGGCCCCGGCGCTGTCGGGACTGGACCTCTTTGCATGAGGAGCGCGTGATGGCCACACAGCCGGCGTCGGCGATCTCTTACCTCCGGCAACCCGCCACTGTTTCAAGCTCGGGAAGCTCCAGGTCCGTCCTGGGGAAAGACGATTTTCTGCGGCTTCTGGTGACACAGCTCCAGCACCAGGATCCGCTCTCCCCGCTCGATCAGAACCAGTTTCTCGCCCAGTCAGCCCAGTTCAGCGCTCTTGAGGAGATGCAGAGGATCAGAGAGGCTCTGGAATCATCCCAGGGAGCCCAGGGAGGGTCAGCGCTCACACAGGCTGCGGTCCTGATCGGCAGGCAGGTGAGAGCCGGCTCTGCCCTTATCACCTTCGATGGGCGAACGCCTCCTCAGCTCCCGATCTCTCTCTCCGGGGACGTCGCGGGGGTGACAGTGGAGATCATGACCCAGGCCGGTCAGGCAGTTCGGACCTTGAGTCTCGGTCCCCAGACGGCGGGAGACCTGACAGTGCAGTGGGACGGCAGGAGCGCCAGCGGCGCCCTCCTCTCCCCGGGGACCTATCTCTATCGGGTGACCACATATGATTCCGCTGGCGCCGCAAGCGATCTCGGAGCGGCGGCAGCCGGCCTTGTCGATAGCGTAAGCCTTCAAAACGGGGAGCCCGTCCTCACGGTGGCCGGCAGGAAGGTGCGGCTCCAGGACGTGCTTTCAGTTCTTGCGTCGTTAAACCCATAGCGCCCATCGGGGCAGCAGAAGGAGGATCCACATGCTACGCAGTCTCTTCACCGGAGTAACCGGCCTTCGCAGCCACTCGCAGTGGCTCGATGTGATCGGCAACAACGTCGCCAACGTTGACACCGTGGGCTACAAGAGCGCGGGAGTCACCTTCCAGGACCTTCTGAGCCAGACCATTCAGGGCGAGGTGCGTCCCGCCTCGGGCCAGGGAGGCGTGAGCGTCAAGCAGGTCGGCCTCGGCGTCACGGTTGGAAGCATCCGAAACTTCTTCAACCAGGGCGCCCTCCAGCAGACAGGGAACCCCACTGACCTCGCCGTCCAGGGCGATGGGTTCTTCACCCTATCTTCGGGCGCCGATACCCTCTACACCCGCGCCGGGGCGTTCACCCTCGACGCCAACGGAACCCTTGTCGATTCGGTGACTGGCTATACGGTCCAGGGCGCGAGCGGAGACGTCACCATCGCGCCGGGCTCGACTGTCGCCGCGACGGCCACTACCACCGAGTACTTCAAGGGGAACCTGGACGCCTCGGTCGCCGACGGAGAGACCTACACGCTGACTTTGCCGGTGTACGACTCTCTCGGCACTTCCCGCACCATCACGCTGACCTTCACCAAAAACTTCGCGGCCTCCGCCGGCCAATGGGACTGGGCCGCCACTGAGTCCAGCGCCGATATATCCAGCCTGGGAGGCGCGGCAGGGAGCCTGGTTTTTGACACCGCCGGCGCGATCTCTTCGGGAGACACAGCGGCGCTGACGGTGAACTACGCGGCGTCTGCCGGGGCGGCCACCCCGCAGGTGGTGACACTCGACTTCGGGTCCGCCTCGAACACGACTCCGATGACGGGCTATGCGGGGGAGTCCACGGGGACCCTGGCGAGTCAGGACGGCGTGGCGTCGGGGAGCCTCGAGAGCTTCACCATAGGAACCGATGGCTCGGTGACGGGGTTTTACAGCAACGGGACGAACCAGGTGCTCGATACGCTGCGCCTCGCCGGCTTCGCGAACCCGGGTGGTCTTCTCAAGGTGGGAGCCAACCTTTACAAAGAGACGGGCAACTCAGGGACTCCGAGCCTGGGGAATCCGGGAACCGGAGGCCGGGGCACGATCGCCTCAGGGAACCTCGAGATGTCCAACGTGGACCTGGCCCAGGAGTTCACAAACTTGATCATCGCCCAGCGGGGCTTTCAGGCCAACACCCGGGTGATCACGGCCAGCGACGAGGTGCTTCAGGATCTCGTCAACATCATCAGGTAAAGACGAGACATGATTGAGCTGCACCGGCTGAACGGGTCGGCCATCGTCATAAACGCTGAGCTGGTAGAGAGCGTCGAGGCGACGCCCGACACGGTTATTACCCTCACCACCGGGCGGAGGATCCTTGTGACCGAGACTCTCAGTTCCGTTATCGAGCTGGTGGTCGAGTACCGGCGAGCCGTTCTCCTTTCGCCGCTCGCCGCTGACCTCCGGCCATGAGGAGACAATGAATATGCCCAGCAAAGCGCCCTGGAGCCAAGCCGCCGTGCGCGATGCGCGTCCTTCTTCGCCGCCCTCCGAGGCGGCGCCCGCTCCGGCGCCGGCGCGGAAGGCGCCACAGTTGAAAATGGTCGCAGCGGTGGCGGGGATGGCCGTCCTGGCCCTTGCCCTGGTCCTGTTCGTCCTGAAACCGCTCCTTGTGCCCGGCGACGGCGCGGGGCCGAAAGCGGGCCCGAGCCGGACATTCACCCTCGGGACGGTAGTGGTCAACGTTGCCGAGACCGAGGGGCGGCGCTACCTCAAAGCCTCCGTGGAGCTTGGAATCAACGGAGGCCTCCATAAGGACCTGGAGACACGCAAGAGCCAGTTCGTTGACCTCCTGATCGCGATACTCTCCTCGAAGCCGCTGGTTGAGGTCACGTCCACCGAGGGGCGGGAGCGGATCAAGACTGAAATCCTGGACCGGATCAACGCCGAGCTTGGCGGGGGCGCTCGGGTCCAGCGGATTTTCTTCACCGAGTTCGTGGTTCAGTAATGAGCGAGATCCTGAGCCAGGACGAAATCGACGCGCTTCTGACGGCCGTCCACCGGGGCGACATCCCGATCGGCGCGGAAATCGCCGGGCAGGCCAGGGAGAAGAACGTCCTTCACTATAACTTCCGCCGCCCGAACCGCGTCGCCAAGGACCAGATCCGCACGCTCCAGATGCTGCACGACTCCTTCGGAAAGATCTACGGCTCCTCGCTCTCAGCCCATCTGCGCACTGTGGTCGAAGTCGAGCTCGAGGCCGTGGAGCAGATCACGTACTCCGAGTTCGTCATGTCCCTCTCCATGCCCTCGTGCATCACGATCTTCAACATGGAGCCCCTCAAGGGCGGGGCGGTCCTGGAAATCAACCCCCACATCATCTTCATGATGATCGACCGGCTCCTCGGCGGGATGGGACGATCCTCGGTCCGCGTGCGGGAGTTCACTGAGATAGAGAAGAGCCTGATCGAGCGGGTCGTCCTCAGGGCGATGGTTGATCTTCAGCAGGCGTGGCAGCACGTGGGCGCGTTTTCGTTCCGCCTCCTCAACATCGAGACGAACCCGCAGTTCGTCCAGATCACGTCCCCCAACGAGGTGGTGCTCGTCATCACGTTCAACATCCGGATCGGCGAAGTCTCCGGCGTGATGACGCTTTGCTTCCCGTACCTCCTGCTCGAGCCGGTGATCCCGAAACTCTCAGCGCAGCGTTGGTTTACCTCGACACAGCGGGAGCAGTCCGTGGAGGCCAGGGGGCACATCCGATCCGAGATCATGAAGACCCGCCTTACGCTCCGGGCCTTTCTGGGCCAGGTGCCGCTCACCGTCCGAGATCTATTAGCCCTTCGGCCCGGCGACGTCGTCCGGCTCAGCACCGGCCCGGGAGCGATGGTGCCGGTCGAGGTGGAAGGGGTGACGAAGTTCTCGGCCAGCCCAGGCGTGCTTCGCCGGAAGAAGGCGGTGCAGATCCAGTCGATCACCGAACGAGGGGAGGTTCCCCATGACCAACACGTCCACGGTCCAACGGCCCGGGTCTATCACCCATAGCGGGGGTGAGGCGCTCCCCGAATCGACGGTGAGCGGAGGCCTCATGGCCTACGCCACGTCCCTGTTTGAGGGCGGGGCGGCGGGGCTCTCGACGCTCCTGAACCGGCAGATAGGACTCGACCCCATCCGGGTCGATGAGGTGGATCTGGGTTCCCTCTCTGAGAGGGTCCCGCTCCCGTGGGCGCTCGTGGAAGTGCGGTTCGTCCGCGGGTTCTCCGGCCACCACTGGCTCCTGTTCAGGCAGCAGGAGGCGATGACATTTGGCCAGCTCATGCTGGGTGAGGAGTTCTCCGCATTCAGCGATTTCACCTCGATCCACGAGGACGCGGTGCGCGAGGCGGTGAACCAGATGATGGGGTCAGCCGCCGCGGCCGTGAAGGTGTTCTGCGGCAGGCCGGTCTCGTTCAGCCAGTCGGAGCTGAGAAGGATTGATGAGCCTGAAGACTGGCAGCGGCAGCTCAAGGGAGTTCCATCCAGCCAGTGGCTTCTCGAGGGACACCTGACGGTGGACGGCGAGTCGGCCGCCCGCGCGTTCCTGATCGTGGCTCCGGCTCTGGCCCAGGAGATCACCGGCCTGGCGCCTGGGGCTGCCGCTCCGTCCGATTCTCCCGGCGAAGTCTTCCCAAGCCTCAAGGAGAGGGAAGGCGGCTCGCCGGCCAGCATCGACATGATTCTTGACATCACCCTTCCGGTGACCGTCGAGCTGGGGCGCACGCGCATGTTGATCCGGGACATCCTGAACCTCGCGCCGGGCTCGGTTCTTGAGCTCGACAAGCTGGCCGGCGAGCCTGTGGATCTCCTGGTCAACGACAAGCCCATCGCGAAGGGGGAGGTGGTGGTCATCGACGAGAACTTCGGGGTTCGTCTGACCAACATCGTCAACACCGCGGATCGGATAAAAAACCTCCGATGATCCGCTCACTTCGCATTCCGCGCCCCGCATTCCGCATTTATCCGGCGCTCCTGCTCCTGCTTGTGGTCACGGCGGCGGGGGCGGCTCAGCCCGAATCAACGGGGCCATCCGGCTCCCGGCCTGAGTACCTGGCCTACCAGCCGCCCCAGAGCGGCGGTGAGTCGGCGGGGTGGATCGCGGCGCGGCTCTTCTCTTCTCTGCTTCTCGTCGGCGGTCTCCTGGCAGGAGGGCTGTTCGTCTATCGGCGATGGATGGGGCGCGGCGCCATCGGGCAAAGGGCGGACCTCATCAGGGTGGTGTCGCGGAGTTACATCGGGCCCAAGGAGTCGCTATGTCTGGTGCGGGTGGGGAAAGAGCACCTCCTGGTAGGGGTGACGGGGAGCCAGATCTCTTTTCTCCACAGGTGGGAGGGAGCGGTTCCAATCGAGCCATCCGTCCAGGAAGGGTGGGGGGGCGGAGGCCGCGGCGGCGATGGAGGCGGGGTTTCCCGCCAGTTCGAGGCGAGCGCGAGCCGCTTGCGCCTGACCGGTCTCGAGTCATCAATCCGCGGCCACATTATGTCGCTCAAGGGGCACCTGGCTTCTCTCGGCCGCTCCTCCAAAGGGACCCGCGATGCGTAGCCGCGGCATGGTTCTAGTTGTCCTGGGCTTGGCGGCCATTCTGCTCGCCGCGGCGTCACCCGCCCTCGCCCAGGTGCCGTTCCCGCGAATCACCGTGAGCGCAGGCCCTGCCAAGGACCCCCAGGAGATGGCCCTGGCTATCCAGATACTCCTTCTCCTCACGGTCCTTACCCTGGCGCCGGCTATCTTGATAATGCTGACGTCGTTTACCCGGGTGATCGTCGTTCTCTCATTTCTCCGCCACGCCATCGGGACCCAGCAGATGCCTCCCAACCAGGTGATGATCGGGCTGGCCCTTTTTCTCACCGCCTTCATCATGGCGCCGGTGGGCGAAGAGGTGAACAGGACAGCTCTCCAGCCGTACATGTCACGGAAGATCAGCCAGGAGGAGGCGTTCAACCGCGCCCTGATCCCGGTGCGCGGGTTCATGCTGCGCCAGACGCGAGAATCTGACCTGGCGCTGATGGTCCACCTGGCGAAGATCGAGCGGCCCAAGAGCCCGGAAGGAGTGCCGACATACGCGCTGATCCCGGCCTTCGCAGTCTCGGAGCTGAGGACCGCGTTCCAGCTCGGGTTTGTGCTCTTCATCCCGTTCCTGATTATCGACATGGTGGTGGCGTCGGTGCTCATGTCCATGGGGATGCTCATGCTCCCCCCGGTCATGATCTCACTGCCATTCAAGATCCTTCTGTTCGTTTTAGCCGACGGGTGGCACCTCATCGCCAGGTCGCTGGTGATGGGCTTCCGTTAGATCGGAGGGCAGCGCAGATGAATCCGCAGATCGTTCTGGACCTGGGCCGTGAAGCGATGCTGATGGTCCTGATGACATCGGGGCCGATCCTGGCGGCAAGCCTTCTGGTCGGACTCTTGATCTCGATCTTCCAGGCTGTGACCCAGGTGCACGAGATGACACTCACATTCGTGCCGAAGATACTGGCGGTCTTCCTGACGCTGGTCATCTTCGCTCCATGGATGCTTCGCTTGATGGTGGGCTTTACCGGGACGATATTCTCCAACCTCCCGCTCTACGCGAGGTGATCCGGGCGTGGACCTGTATCCAATCACGTTGAGGGACGCCCAGCTCTTCTTCCTGACTTTCATCCGGTCCGGCGGGGTGCTCTTCTTCGCCCCGCTCCTCGATCACAGGAGCCTTCCCGTTCGCTTCCGCCTCGGGCTCGGCTTCTTCCTGGCCCTGATCTTCTTCCCGATCCTGCGAGCGGAGTCGTTCGTCCCGCTCCAGGACCCGGTCCACTTTGCCCTGATGGTGATCCTGGAGCTTCTCGTCGGGCTTTCGATCGGCCTCACGGCGCTCCTGACCTTCGCGGGGATCAAGTTCGGAGCCGAGACGGCAGCGTTCGCGATGGGATTCGGCATCGTCAGCGTCTTCGATCCCCAGTCGGGCGGGCAGTCATCCGTCTTTACCCAGTTCTTCGACATCCTCACCCTCCTCTTTTTCCTCTCTCTGAACGGCCACCACTGGTTCCTTCAAGCTCTGGGAGAGAGCTTCCGCCTGCTCCCGCCGCTCGGGATCTGGCCCTCGCCCGCTCTGGCCGATCTCCTGCTCGCTTCAGCGGCCCGGTTCTTCCTGATCGGTCTCCAGCTCGCGGCCCCGGTGCTGGCCGCCATCTTTCTGGCCTACGTGACCCTGGCGCTGCTGGCCCGCGCCGCTCCCCAGATGAACGCGTTCACCGCGAGCTTTTCAGTGACCATTCCTCTCGGGTTCCTCGCTCTGGTCGCCGCCCTTCCCCTGATGGGCGTGACGATCCAGGCGGTCTTCGAGCAGATGGCGCGGGACCTCTCGCTGGTGGTCAGGAGCCTCTCCCGTGCCCTTTGACGACCGCGAGCGCACTGAAGCCCCAACAGCGCGCCGGCGCCAGGAAGCCCGGAGAAAAGGGCAGGTGGCGCGCAGCCAGGAGATCAACTCCGCGGTGATACTCCTGGCGTCGGTCGGCCTCTTTTATTTCCTCGGCGGCCCGTTCACCGGCCAGTTGATGAGCCTTCTCCGGAGCGGTCTGGCTTCTCTGCCGGCCGCTGAGCTGACGCAGGAAAACACCTACACGCTGCTCGTGGGGTGGGGGTGGCGCTTTCTGATCCTCATGGCGCCGTTTTTCTTCGGGCTCATGGTGGCGGGCGTGGCGGCCAATGCGCTTCAGGTCGGGTTCGTGATGAGCGAGGAAGCTCTCGCCCCGAAGTGGGAGCGGCTGAACCCTGTCCGCGGGCTCGGCAATCTCCTGGGCCGCCGCGGCCTGGTGGAGATCGTCAAGTCTCCCCTGAAGCTCTTCCTGATCGGCGTGGTGGCCTACTTCACGATCGCCCAGCGCGCCGAGGATCTCCTGCGCGTGGGGGGGATGCCGCCGGTCAGGGCCGTTTCTATCGTCTGGGAGGCCGCCTTCGCGCTCCTGGTCAGGGTTGCGATGTCGGTCTGCGTCCTCGGGCTCCTCGATTACCTCTATCAGCGGTGGGAACACGAGCGGTCGCTCCGCATGACGAAGGAGGAGGTCAAGGACGAGCTTCGCCAATCGGAGGGCGACCCGCTGGTCAGGGCGCGGATCAGGAGCCTCCAGAAGCAGGCGGCTATGCGGCGGATGATGGCCGCAGTCCCGAAGGCCGACGTCGTGCTGACGAACCCGGTCCATCTGGCCGTGGCCCTCCGCTACGACGAGCGCGCCATGCGCGCCCCCAAGGTGGTGGCAAAGGGGCCGCGTCTCGTCGCCGAGCGGATCGTGGAGGCGGCGCGGCGGCACGGAGTTCCGATAGTCGAGAACAAGCCGCTGGCCCGCTCGCTCTACAAGCTCGTGGCAGTGGGTCAGGAGATCCCCGCGGCCCTCTACCGAGCGGTGGCGGAGATCCTGGCGTACGTTTATGCCCTCTCCGGGCGTCGGAGGCAATAATATGAGCCAGACCCGAACCGCCGGCGCGATCTTTCGAAGGCTTCCCGGTTCCGATTTTGCCCTTGCGACGGGGATCATCGGGATCCTGACCGTGATGATCATCCCGCTGCCGGCGGCGCTTCTGGACCTTCTGCTCACGTTCAGCATCACTTTCTCGCTCCTGATCCTCCTGGTCACGATGTTCATCCTGCGCCCGATCGAATTCTCTGTTTTTCCGTCGCTGCTCCTGGTGGTCACGCTCTTCAGGCTCTCGCTGAACGTGGCCTCCACGCGCCTCATCCTGCTCAACGGCGCCGAGGGGACGGAGGCGGCGGGACGCGTGATCCAGGCGTTCGGCCAGTTCGTGGTCGGGGGGAACTATGTGGTTGGTCTCGTCATCTTCCTGATCCTCGTGGTGATCCAGTTCGTCGTGATCACCAAGGGCGCCGGCCGCATTGCGGAAGTCGCCGCGCGCTTCACCCTGGACGCCATGCCGGGAAAGCAGATGGCCATAGACGCCGACCTGAACGCCGGGCTCATCACCGACCAGGAAGCGCGTCGCCGCCGGGCCGAGATCTCGCGCGAGGCTGATTTCTACGGCGCCATGGACGGGGCGTCGAAGTTCGTCCGCGGCGACGCCGTAGCCGGACTCCTCATCACAGCCATCAATATCTTAGGCGGGTTCGCGGTGGGTGTTTTTCAGCAGGGAATGGGCGTGATAGAGGCGCTCAAGACATACACGATCCTCACTATCGGCGACGGCCTCGTGACCCAGGTCCCCGCCCTGATCGTCTCGACGGCAGCCGGCCTCGTGGTGACGAGGGCCGCATCGGAGTCTGAGCTTCACCGGGACCTGATGGGGCAGATGACGCGCCACCCGCGAGCGCTCACGATCGCAGCGGTCGTGCTCGCGGTCCTGGGGCTGGCTCCGGGGATGCCGTTTCTTCCCTTCTTCATCCTGGCCGGGCTGGTCGGGACCGGAGCGTATTTTCTGGACAGGAAGAAAGCCGTCAAGGCCGGCGAGTCGAAGAGGGAAACCTCCCCTCCGCCGCCAGAAAAAGTGGAGAGCCTTCTTCCCCTCGACCCGCTGGAGATCGAGGTCGGCTACGGGCTTGTCCCGCTGGTGGATCCGAACAAGGGCGGCGATCTCCTGGAGCGCATCAGGATGATCCGCCGCCAGTTCGTCCTGGACCTGGGCTTCGTCGTTCCCCCGATCCGCATCCGTGACAACCTCACGCTGCGCGCCAACCAGTACGCGGTCAAGCTGAAGGGGCATCAGGCGGCGGCGGGCGAAGTGTACCCTGACCGGTTCCTCGCGATGAACCCCGGCACAGTCCAGGGAGATCTGGAGGGTATCGAGACCCGCGAACCCACCTTCGGGCTTCCGGCCGTGTGGATCTCAACCCGTCAGAAGGAACGGGCCCAGGCCGCGGGGTTCACGGTCGTTGATCCGGCGACAGTCGTGGCCACCCATCTTTCGGAAATCGTCCGCCGCCACGCGCGCGACCTTCTGGGCAGACAGGACGCCCAGGCTCTTCTGGACCAAATCAAGTCGAGCCATCCGGCAGTCGTGGAGGGGCTCGTGCCGGCCCTTCTCCCCCTCGGGGTCGTCCACAAGGTGCTCCAGAACCTCCTCACCGAGGGAGTCTCTATCCGCGACCTCACAACCGTGCTCGAAACGCTGGCCGACTACGCTCCGATGACAAAGGACGCGACGGCTCTGACCGAGTCGGTAAGGGCGGCGCTTGCCGCCGTGATCACCAGACCGTATCTGAGCGCCGACGGCGGCCTCAGGGCCTTTGTTCTCTCGCCATCCGCCGAGCGGCAGATGATAGAGCAGCTCAGGGAGGGCGAGGGGGCTCTGCCGCTGGACCCGCGCTCGGTTCAGCGGCTGGTGGACGGGATGGCCCGCTCCATAGAAAGATCGCACCCGCTGGAGGCCAAGCCGGTCCTCCTGGTTGCGCCGGCGATCAGGTGGCAGATCAGACGGCTTCTGGAGAGACCGTTCCCGCAGTTGGCCGTGATCTCGTACCAGGAGATTCCGCCGCACCTGACGGTGCACACCATCGCGGCGGTCGAGATGGGTGAGGAAGACGCCGCGCTTGCCGAGCGGGCTCCAGCGGGGGTCGCCGGTTAGAGGCCGGAGGGGACGCCGTGCACATCAAGCGTTTCGAAGGGGAGGACCTGGGCGAGGTGATGCGGCGCGTCAAGGAAGAGCTGGGCCGGGAAGCGGTCGTGCTCCACACCAAGCCGTTTCGCCGCGAGGGGATCCGGGGTCTCCTCAGACGTCAGGGCGTCGAGGTGCTCGCCGCCGTCGATCGTGACTCGGGGGATCCGAAATGCGGAGCGCAAAATGCGGAGCGCGAAATTCCGCATTCCGCATTCCCCATTCCGCATCCCCGATCCCAGAATCCCGATCTTTCGGCTGAGCTGGCGAGGATCAAGGAGATGCTGGAACGTCTCCTATCGCGCAGGCGCTTCGGCGCGGCCGGCAACCTCGAGGCCCCGTTCAGCGACCTCTACGAGGATCTCCTGCAGCGGGATGTTCTCGAGCCGCTTGCGTACGAGGCTGTCGCCGACTTGCGGGGATCTCACTCCGGCCTGAATCCTTCCTATGGGGAGCTTCAGGTAGCGGTCGGCGGCCGCCTCGGCGGGATGATGAGGAGCGTTGACCGGGCCGCGGGGCTGTTGAGCGGATCGGTGGTTGCGCTTGTGGGGCCCACAGGAGTCGGGAAGACCACGACTCTGGCGAAGCTGGCGGCCCATCACAGGGTGGCCGCCGGAAGGAGCGTGGCGATTGTCTCGATCGACACCTACCGGATCGCGGCGATAGAGCAGCTCAAGAGATACGCAGACATCATCGGGGTCCCGTGCGAGGCGGCGTTGACCCCCGCCGACCTCGGCCGCGCCCTGGAGCGCTACCGTGACGCTGACTTCATCTTCCTCGACACGACCGGCAGGAGCCCGCGGGACGGCCTCGGCATCGGGGAGATCAGGTCCTTCCTCTCCGTCGCCCGCAGGGAGCTTCTCTCCGCTGTAAGACCGATGGAGACTCACCTGGTGCTTTCCGTCACAGCCAAGGGGGACGACCTCCTCGAAACGGCGCGCCGCTTTGCTCCCCTTGAGCCGGACCGGCTGACCTTCACCAAAATCGACGAGACTCAGAGCTACGGCCATCTTCTCAACGTGAGCGTCCTCGCTGACCTTCCGGTGGCGTACCTCACCACCGGCCAGGAGGTGCCTGACGACATCGAGGAGGCCGGCCCGGAGAGGATCGCCCAGCTCGTCGTCTTCGGGGGCGCGTGATGCCGGATCAGGCGAGGTCTCTCAGACGTCTCACCGGGCGCGTTCCCGCTCTTCGGACGATCGCCTTCACCTCCGGTAAGGGTGGAGTCGGAAAATCGAGCCTGGCGCTCAACGTGGGGCTTGTCCTGGCCCGCCAGGGCAGGCGGGTTGTGATTCTCGACGGAGACCTGAGCCTGGCCAATATCGACGTCCTCCTGGGACTGACTCCCAAGCGGACGCTGAAAGACGTCGTCGAGGGCGACCTGAGCCTTCGCGACGTGATGCTGACCGGTCCTCATGGAATCGGCGTGATTCCGGCCAGCTCCGGGGTGGAGACCCTGGCGAGCCTCGACCCGGGGAGGCGGGAACGTCTCCTGGCCAAGCTTTCTGAGATCGAGGAAATGGCCGACGTCCTCCTGGTGGACACCGCCGCGGGCGTTTCGCCGACGGTGCTCTCTCTCGTGCTGGCCTGCCAGGAGGCGGTGGTGGTGACGGTGCCCGAACCTACTGCCATCACTGATGCCTACGCGCTCCTCAAGATCATCTCCCGCAGGAACCCCGACCATGCTGTCAGGCTCCTGGTGAACATGGCCGAGAGCCAGGCCCAGGCGGAGGAGGTCTATCGGGGTATCCAGCGCGTGGTCCAGCGGTTCCTTCCGTTTCGCCCCCTCTACGCCGGTCACGTGGTGTGGGACCCGTGCGTGGGCAAGGCGGTCCAGGAGCAGAAGCCGCTGGCCATCTACTATCCCTACACCAAGGCCACTCGCTGCATCTCGGCGCTGGCCCACTCGCTTGTAACGTCGCCGCCGGCGGCGGGCGGGGGCGGGGCGTTCTGGAGCCGGATGGCCGCCGGAGTCTTGGTGAAGTAAGCGGGTCATGGGACCTCCAGCAGATCGTGATCTCTGGCAGCGCTACCGAAGGGAAAAAGATCCCGCGGTCAGGGAGGAGCTGATCGCGCGCTACATCTATCTCGTCAAGTACGTGGCCGGGAGGATGGCGGCCCGGCTCCCGTCCCATGTGGACATCGGCGACCTCACCAGCGCCGGGCTCATGGGGTTCCTGACAGCCATGGACGCGTACGACCCGGACCGCGAGGTGGATTTTCCCACGTACGCGCTCAATCGAATTCGCGGGGCGATTCTGGACGAGCTTCGTGGTCTCGACTGGGCCCCCCGCTTTTTAAGAAAGAAGGCGAGGGCAGTCGAGCGGGCCCTGGCGAGCCTCGAGCAGATGTTTCAGCGGTCCCCCAACGAAGCCGAGGTGGCGGCTCACCTCCAGGTGAGCGTGCCCGAGTACCGGGAGATGCTGTCAGAGGTGAGCGGGGCAACGCTCCTCTCTCTCGACGAAGGGTGGGACGAGGGAGGCGACGGGACCCCGAGGCACCCCGTGCGCGATCCAGCCGAGCCGGACCCGTTTACCCATCTGGCGGTCAAGGAGCGGCGCTCCATCCTCGGACGGCTCATCGAGGGGCTTCCCGATCAGGAACGGATCGTGCTCTCTCTCTACTACTATGACGAGCTGACGATGAAGGAGATCGGCAGGGTGCTTGACATCTCCGAGTCCCGCGTTTCACAGATTCATGCCGCTGCCGTGCTTCGCCTTCGCGCGAGGCTCGGCCGGAACCGCCTCGAAGCCCGGGATCTGGCGATCGAAGGCTCCAGCTCTCAGACAGGCCGCCATGCCGGAAGGAGGGCGTCGTGATCCGTCACGGCGTTTCTGCCCTCCTTCTCATGGTCTTCGCCGGATGCGCTCTCGCGACGGCCGAGCCGCCCCCGTCACAGAGCCGGCCTGCGGTGAGGCGCCAGGTTGTTCTTCCGGGACGGGTCGTCGTCCTCGCGGTATCGCCCGACGCCGACAATCGCCCGGTCGCTGAAGATGTCGCCAGGCGCGTGGGACGCGCGCTCCACGACCGCTGGGGGAGCGTGGTCGGCTACGACGCGTTTCTCAAAAGCGCCCAGGGCGCCGTGGCTCTCCCTGAAGAGATGGGGCTTCGTCTGGGTCTCCAGGGACGACCGGAAGGTCAGGATAGCAAGTGGCTGATGGAGCATCTCGGAGTTCAGACCGCGGTCCTGGTCGAGGTTTACGATCTGGAACAATTCTGGGGGAGGACGTCGAAGATCACCCGCGCGGGCGTTGACGTGCGCGCGCTCCACCTTCCGACAGGGGAGCTGCTCTGGAGGGCCCGCTACCGCCCCGAGGTGGAAGGCCGGGCGGGCCGGGGAGTGGAGACCGCGATCGAATTGGCCATCCACCAACTGGTGAGGGCGATCCACGGGGAATCTCAGGATCCGGTGAGTACTCAGTGGTGGCTCTGGAATCGGTAGCGCCGTGCCGATAACCGTCGCATCTCTGCGTCCTCGGTCGTCGCCGATCCTCGACGTACAGGAAGTACGCCTCCGGTCGGCTCCTCCCTGCGTCCTTGATCTGCTCGGTTCTCGGCCCGGCGGAGTTTGTAGCAATGGTGCGGCCGGTTGAGCGTCAGGAGATCCCGCCGCCACCTCCGATCGAGAGGGTGCAGCAGGCTCGCCAGAGCGATCCTGACGCGAAACGGCAGTTTGCGCGGCAGCTCCAGAATGAGAGATCAAAGCGGCGTGAGCGCGCTGTGGGCGAGGAGGAGCAGGAAGGATCGGCTCTCCATGACGAGCTTTCAACGGAAGAGAAGCTCGATCCCGGCGCGAAGGAAGCCGGGGATGAGATGAACGACGAGGGGCGTCCTGAAGGGAAGATTGACCTCAAGGTCTAGCGGAGAGAGCCGATGATCTGGGTTCTTGCGGGGTTCCAACTTCTGTTTGAT
>CAZXPE010000004.1:0-1230 GCA_964642915.1 uncultured bacterium
TGCCTTCGTCAAAAAAATCAACGCCATACCCTCTTGGGGGAGGGGGAACTTCGGCCTAAACGGGCGGACGGGCTGAGGGGCCGCCAGACCCCCGCTCGCCTTTCCCGCGACGACGGTGGCGTCGGCGCCCGGGCACTTCGGCACTCGCGTGAGGGGGACCGGACGAGGGAGCGCGGTGGGGCTCATGGCGAGGAGGGCGATGCGCCGGCGGGCCTCCGCGGCGCTCTCCCGGCCGACCGCGCGCTTCGAGGCGCTGGCGCCTCTCGAGGGCGTAGCGACGCCGCTCCTCGGCGGTCGGCTTGATCTCGGGAAGGAAAAGGGCGTCGTCGGCCCATTCCACGGGGATCTTCTGGCCGATGAACTTCTCGATCGGCTCGATCATTAGCGCCGTGGCCTCGTCGGCGAGGCTGATCGCTTTCCCTTCCGCCCCGGCGCGCGCGGTGCGGCCTATCCGGTGGACGTAGTCCTCGGGGTCCTGCGGGAGGTCCCAGTTGATGACGTGGCTGACTCCTTCGATGTGGAGCCCGCGCGAAGCCACGTCTGTGGCGACCAGGACCGGAAGCTTTCCGTCTTTAAAGTCGTTCAGGATCTTGAGCCGCCTCTTCTGGTCAACGTCTCCCGTGAGGGCCCTCGCCTGCCATCCGTTCCGGCTGAGGCGGTCCTCCAGCCGGCGAGCCTCCTCCCGGGTGTTGGAGAAGATCAGGATGCGGTTCCCTCCCTCGCGCTTGAGGAGGCCCAGGAGAAGGTTGAACTTCTCATCTCTCCCGACGTGGTAGAGGACCTGCTCGGCCTTTTCAACGGTCTTCTGGTGGGGGGTGATGGTGATCTGGGCGGGGTTATTCATGAACTCCCAGGTCAGCTCCAGGACCCGGAATGAGAGCGTAGCTGAGAAGAGAAATGATTGCCGCTTCTCGTGGGGCGGCAGCCTCCTCAGGATGAAGCGGAGGTCAGCGATGAACCCCATGTCGAACATCCGGTCGGCCTCGTCGATGACGAGCACCTCCACCCTTCGTGGCGACCAGACGTGCTGTTTCAGGTAGTCGATCAAGCGGCCGGGGGTGCCGATCAGGAGATCGCACCCCGCGCGGAGAGTTTCCCGCTGCCTCTCGTAGTCGATGCCGCCATAGACCGCCAACGTCCTGAAACCTGTGTGACTCCCGAGAAGCCTCGCGTCTGAGTCAATCTGGACTGCCAACTCGCGGGTGGGAGCGACGATCAGCGCCCTGGGCG
>CAZXPE010000004.1:1330-27478 GCA_964642915.1 uncultured bacterium
ATGAGGAGGGGGCGTGCGGAGGAGCCGGGTAAAGGCGGCGATCAGGAACGCCGCGGTCTTCCCAGTCCCGGTCTGAGACTGGCCGGCCACGTCTTTCCCCTTGAGGGCCAGGGGGAGCGTGGCCTCCTGGATCGGCGTGCAGGCGGCAAATCCGGCGTCGCGGATCCCGCCAAGGACCGGCTCGGGAAGGCCCAGGCTTGTGAACTCGAGTCCCACGGTTATTTTTCCTCACCCCCGCGGCCAGCCGCGATCATTTCTCCCGGCATCTCACGCCTCAACCGGTTGAGGGGCGGGCTTGGGCTTCTTTCCGAAGATCCTGGCCGAGATGATCCCGACCTCGTAGAGGATGATGAGCGGGCCTGCCATCAAGGTCTGGTTCAGAATGTCCGGGGTCGGTGTCAGGATCGCCGCGATGATGAAGTTGATGAGGATGGCGTATTTCCGGTTCTTCGCCAGGAACTGGGGAGTCACGATCCCCATGCGGGACCCCACGGTGATCGCCAGGGGAAGCTCGAAGACAAGGCCGAAGGCCAGTGAGAACTTCAGCACGAAGTCCACGTAGCTCCCGATGGAGATGACCTGGATCACGCCCTCCGTCTTGTAGGCGAGGAGGAACTTGATCGCGAAGGGGACCACGACCCAGAGCGCGAATGCGACCCCGGCGGCGAACATGATCGTTCCGACGATGACGAAGGGGGCGGCGTAGCGCCGCTCATGCTGGAGGAGTCCCGGGGCCACGAACGCCCAGAGATGGTAGAGGACCACCGGAAGGGCAAGGAAGAGCCCCGCGATCATCGCGACCTTCATGTGGACCCAGAAGACCTCTGTGGGGGCAAGCTGGGCCAGCTTCCCCGGCAGAGGGCGCGCCAGGAAGCCGACGATCCGCTCAGAGAACGAGAAGGTGATCAGAAAGCCGATTGTCGTCGCGACTAGACCCCAGACGATCCGCTTCCTGAGCTCCCCCAGGTGATCGAGAAACGACATCTTCCCTTCGTCTTGCTCAGCCATCACCACTTCTCGATGAAGTGCTTGAGTGCCCTCATCCCCCGCCCCGCCGCGAACGCTTCCCGCATGGCGGCTGTGACGTACGCCTTGGCGTCGGCGACGGCCTGGGGAAGGGCCTCGCCTCTCGCAAGCCCCGCCGCGATGGCGGCTGAGAAGGCGCAGCCTGTGCCGTGGGCGTCCACTTCGATCCGCTGAGCGGTGAACGGAGTGAAGGCCCGCCCGTCGAAGAGAAGGTCCAGAGCCTCGCCCTTGAGGTGGCCGCCCTTAATGAGGACGAACCGTGGCCCCAGGCGGAGGATGATCCGGGCCGCCTCTTCCATTCCCTCCTGCGAGGCCACCGGGATTCCCGCCAGCGCTGACGCCTCCTCCAGGTTCGGGGTCACCACAAGAGCCAGCGGGAAGATCTCTTCGACCAGAGCGGCGCGGGCGTCGTGCCGGAGCAGCAGCTCTCCTGAGTGGGCTGCCATTACCGGGTCCACCACGACCCTCTCCACCCGGTGCTCCCTGAGAGCTGCCGCCACCGCCCTGATGATCGGCGCCGTGGAGAGCATCCCGGTCTTTGCGGCGTCGGCGCCGAAATCCGAGAGAACCGATTTGAGCTGCCTGGCCACGAACTCAGGCGGGAGGCTCTCCACGCCCTGGACCCCAAGAGAATTCTGGGCGGTGACAGCCGTCACCACAGACATGCCGAAGACCCTGAAGGCTGAGAAGGTCTTCAGATCGGCCTGGATGCCGGCCCCGCCGCCCGAATCGGAGCCGGCGATGGTCAATGCTTTCGGGATCGTCACTAAACCCTTCCTCTTCGAAAAACGAGCCGCATCAGTATACGCCGCGACCGGCGTGGGAACAACCGGGTTGGAACTCTCCCGATCTGGAGCGGGGGATCACCAGGGTGAACTCGCCTCTCACGCCGCGCTCCCGAAAATATTCGAGGTGAGCCGACGGCGGACCACGGCGGATCTCCTCAAACTGCTTGGTCAGCTCCCTCGCCACCACGACCTCCGTCTCGCCGAAGGTCTCGCGGATCGCCTCCAGTGTCGAGAGGATCCGGTGAGGCGACTCGTAGAGGACCACCGTCATCCCCAGCTCCCTGACAGCGGCAAGCCGGGAGGCTTTCCTCCCGCGCTTCGCGGGGAGGAACCCCTCAAAGACAAAACGGTCAGCCGGGACGCCGGCCACCGAGAGCGCCGCCGCCACGGCTGACGGTCCCGGCACTGGAACCACGGGGACCCCTTCGGCAAGGGCCTCCCTCGCCAGCAGGAACCCCGGATCGGAGATCCCCGGGGTTCCGGCCTCTGTCACGAGGGCCACCGATTTCCCCTCGCGGAGAAGGCGGATAATCTCGGCGCCCTTCCTCCTCTTGTTGTGCTCGAAGTAGCTGGTCAGGGGGGTGGCAATCTCGAAGCGTGCAAGAAGCGTCCGGGTCCGGCGGGTGTCCTCGGTGGCGATCAGGTCTGCCTCCTTGAGAACGCGCAACGCCCTGAAGGTGAGATCCTCAAGGTTCCCGATCGGGGTGGCGACGACGTAGAGTATGCCGCTCACGGCGAATCAAACAAATGCGGAATGAGGAATGCGGAGCGCGGAATGCTGATTGCTGAACGCTGACGGCTGACCGCTAGCTACGCCGACTCCGCCTTGGTCTCGGAGATCAGGATCGGACGCTCCTGGCCAAGGATCACGTCCTTGGTGATGACGCACTCTTTGAGCCCCGGGATCGAGGGAAGCTCGTACATCACGTCCAGCAGCACGTCCTCAAGGATCGCCCGAAGCCCCCGGGCGCCGGTGCCCCGCTTGAGCGCCTCCCTGGCGATGGCGGCAACGGCGTCGTCGGTGTACTTGAGCCGCACTCTCTCCAGGTCGAAGTACTTCTGATACTGCTTGATGATGGCGTTCTTGGGCTCCTTCAGGATCCTCACGAGGGCGCCCTCGTCGAGATCGTGGAGGGTGGCCACCACCGGGAGCCGCCCGACGAACTCAGGGATCAGCCCGTACTTCAGGAGGTCCTCAGGCTGGACCATCGTCAGGAGGTCGCCGATCTTGCGCTCCTCCCGGCTCTTGATCTCTGCTCCGAACCCTATGCCCGACTTCCCGACCCGACTCTCGATGATCTTGTCCAACCCGACGAACGCGCCACCGCAAATGAAGAGCACGTTGGTGGTGTCCACCTGGATGAACTCCTGGTGGGGGTGCTTCCGGCCTCCCTGGGGCGGGACGTTGGCGACCGTCCCCTCGAGAATCTTCAGCAGCGCTTGCTGGACGCCCTCGCCTGAGACGTCGCGGGTGATGGAGGGGTTCTCAGACTTCCGCGCGATCTTGTCTATCTCGTCTATGTAGACGATCCCCCGCTCGGCCCGCTCCACGTCGTAGTCGGCGGCCTGCAGGAGCCTGAGGATGATGTTCTCCACGTCCTCGCCGACGTAGCCAGCCTCTGTCAGCGTTGTCGCGTCGGCGATGGTGAAGGGGGCGTGGAGCATCTTGGCGAGGGTCTGGGCGAGGAGCGTTTTGCCGGAACCTGTCGGCCCGATCAGGATGATATTGGATTTATGAAGCTCTACGTCCCCGACTTCACCCCTGGCCTCGATCCGCTTGTAGTGGTTGTGGACTGCCACGGCGAGGATCTTCTTGGCCCGCTCCTGGCCGACCACGTACTGATCCAGGATGGCCTTTATCTCGACGGGCTTGGGGAGGCTCCTGATCTCGCGGCTCTTCTCCTCCTCCCACTCCTCGGCGATGATGTCGTTGCAGAGCTCGATGCACTCATCGCAGATGTAGACCGTGGGGCCCGCGATGAGCTTCCTCACGTCGTTCTGGCTCTTGCCGCAGAACGAACACTTGAGAACGCCGTTCCCCTCCCGCGTTCTGACCATCTCGGGCTTCCTTACCGTTCGGCCGGCGCGCCGCTCAAAACCGCGGCCTCGGTCACCGGGCGGGTCGTTGGTTTGGACGAGATCACCTGGTCAACGATGCCGTAATCACGCGCCTGCTCCGCAGTCATGAAGAAGTCCCGGTCTGAATCCCGCTGGATCTTCTCCGCTGACTGGCCGGTGTGGTGGACCAGCAGGCGGTTGATCTCCTCGCGCATCCTGAGGATCTCCTTTGCCTGGATGTCGATGTCCGTCGCCTGCCCCTGCACCCCGCCCAGCGGCTGGTGGATCATGATCCGGGCGTGGGGAAGGGCGAAGCGCTTCCCCTTGGTCCCGGCGCAGAGGAGGACCGCCGCCATGGATGAGGCCTGACCCATGCAGATCGTGGAGATCGAGGGCTTGACGTACTGCATGGTGTCGTAGATGGCCATCCCCGCCGTCACAGCGCCGCCTGGGGAGTTGATGTAGAGGTGTATGTCCTTGTCAGGGTCCTCCGCTTCGAGGAAGAGCATCTGGGCGATGACGAGGTTCGCCATCTCGTCCTCGATGAAGGTGGGAAGGAAGATGATCCGCTCCTTGAGGAGGCGGGAAAAGATGTCGAACGCCCGCTCGCCTCGGGGTGTCTGCTCTACCACTATGGGGACAAGACTCATCAGGCGTCTCCTTCCGGCTTCTATGACCCTCTTAGTGTACATCGGTTTGGACTACAGCGTGCTGAATTAGAAAGTCAAGGGCCCGGGCCTCCCGGAGGGAACTCCGAAGGGCGCCCAGGTCCCCGCTCTTCTCGAGGAGCCGCCTGACCGCCTGAGCCGGGCGCCCGCTGGCCTGGGCGATTCGCTCCACCTCGGCCTCGACGTCGGCCTCAGACGGGGCCAAGCCTTCCCGCTCGGCGATCGCCTCAAAGAGCAACGAGCGCCGCACTGCCCTGCCGGCAATGGGGCGCAGCTCCTCCGTCAGCTTCTCGTAGTCCCAGGGAATCCGGTCTGGGTCTCCCCCTTGCTGGCGGACACTCTCACGTGCGTGAGCTATCAGGCTGGAAACCTGCCTGAGAACCAGGGACTCAGGGGCCTGAAAATCGTGGCAGGCCAGGAGCGCGTCAACGGCCTTCTCCTCAAGGTCGCGCCGAGCCTCGCGCTCCCGCCGCGCCAGAAGCTCTGTCCGTACCGCTTCTCGCAGCGCTTCCAGGTTTTCGTACTCTCCGAGAGCCTTGGCGAACCCGTCGTCAAGCTCAGGCAGCACCTTCTCCTTCACCTCGGCCACTCGGAACCTCGTTGTCCCTGGCTTCCCTCGGAGGTCCTCCCGCGAATAGTTTTCAGGGAACCGTATCTGCGCCTCCCTCTCCCCGCCGGGCGCCAGCCCGATCACCGCTTCGTTGATTTCGGAGAGCACCCCTTCCGACCCGACTATGAAGGCGTACCCCTGCTGGCTCCTGGGCTCCATTCCCTCAGGGGTGAGGGTGTAGTCGATGATCACGAGGTCTCCGGGGGCCGCCGCCCTCTCAACAGCCCTGAACTGGGCCTGCTCCTCACGGAGCTGGCCCAGGACGTTTTCCACGTCTCCATCGGCTACGGCAACAGGGAGCTTCTGAAGAGAAAGCCCTGTGTAGTCCCCCAGCGTGATGGCGGGCTTGACCTCAACGACAGCCGTAAACCTGAGCGCGGACCCCTCCTCCAGCGTCACATCGCTGAGATTCGGCTCCTCGATCGGGCGTATCCGGGTCTCCTCAAGCGCCTGGCGGTAGACTTCGGGGATCAGCCGCTTGGCCACCTCCCGCCGGACCTCGTCGGCGAAGTGAAGCATCACGAGGTTCCGGGGAACGTGCCCCCTCCTGAAGCCGGGGAGCCGCGCCTGGCGCTGTACCCGCCCGTACGCTTCAGCCCAGGCCTTTTCTACCAGGTCTCCAGGCGCCTCCACCCGAAGGCGGCGCTTGCACGCCTCGATCTCTTCCACTGAGACTTTCATCAAAGAGGCTCGTCGAGCCGGGGGGTGGTGTGGTGCGAGAGGGGGGACTCGAACCCCCACGGGTTGACCCCTCTGGATCCTAAGTCCAGCGCGTCTGCCAATTCCGCCACTCTCGCACGTGCGGCATCGTGAGCAAAAATGGTGAGCCGTGGAGGACTCGAACCTCCGACCCGCTGATTAAGAGTCAGCTGCTCTACCAACTGAGCTAACGGCTCACTGATGGCGCGCCCAAAGGGATTCGAACCCCTGACCTTTGGCTCCGGAGGCCAACGCTCTATCCGCTGAGCTATGGGCGCGCACCCGATGGTACGCCCGGAAGGAATCGAACCTTCGACCTTCGGATTCGAAGTCCGACGCTCTCTCCAACTGAGCTACGGGCGCTCAAAATGGGGTGAGCGAAGGGAATCGAACCCTCAACCCCTGGAGCCACAGTCCAGTGCTCTGACCAATTGAGCTACGCTCACCGCTTCACAATTGAAGGCCAAGTGCCTATGTTACCGGAGAATTCTGCGGGGTGTCAACTGCGACCCGCCGTTAGCGGGGAATCTCGTATTTAGGGGCACGGCGGAACCCCTTCGCATGGAGGTAGTACTCCCCCATGACCTTGAGGACGTTGAGACCGTACTGGATCACGTTGACGTAGCTCCTCTCGTCGCCGTAGTAGGTGGGGATCGGCATCTCGCGGATCCTGAGCCCCGCCACCCTGAACTGGATGATGATCTCGGTGTCGAAGTGGTAGTCGTCAGAGCAGAGGTGAAACGGCACCTGCTTCAGCGCCAGGCAGTTGAAGGCGCGAAACCCGGAGTGGAACTCGGTCAGGTCCATGTCCAGCACGCGGTTCTGGACAGCCGTTAGGAACCTGTTCCCCAGATAGCGGTGGAGAGGCATCCCTCCCTTGAGGGGGTCGCCGGTCATCCGGGAGCCGAAGACCAGGTCCGTCTCCCCCCGCTCTATCGGCTCAAGGAGGTACGGGATCTTCTCGGGAGCGTACTGAGCGTCGCCGTGAAGCATGACGACAGTCTGGTAGCCCTGGTCGATGGCGTACTGGTAGGCGATCTTCTGGCTCCCGCCGTAGCCGCGGTTTTCGTCGTTGCGGATGACGTTCAGCTTGTGGAAGTTCTTGGCCTCGCGGTAGCCGATGGCGATCAGGTAGGTGTTGTCGGGGCTCGCGTTGTCGATGACGAAGATCTCGCCGACCTTCTCCGTGAGCGACTCGGGGATCCGGTCGAGCACGATGGGAAGCGTCCGGGCGGCGTTATAGGCGGGGATGAAGATAGCGATCTTCATGGATATATCTTAACTCATCGAAGGTCAGGAGCGGGACGCGAAGAACTCTTCGAAGGCTTCGAGCACGTAATCGAGCATGGCCGGCGTCAGTCCCGGGTAGACGCCGAGGAAAAACGTATCCTCCGTGATCCTGTCCGAGATCGCGAGGGAGCCGGCAATCCGATGGGGAATGCCCTTGAACCCGGGCTGGCGGATCACGTTGCCGCAGAAGACCAGTCTGGTCTCGATCTTCCGCTTCTCCAGCCAGCGGATCAGATCAAGCCGCCCGAGACCGCCGCGGACGGTGATCGGGAAGCCGAACCAGGCGGGTTCAGCCTTGGGGTGCCGGCGCGGGAGCACGAGGAACTCCTCGTAGGCCTTGAGGCCGGCGTAGAGCCTCTCAAAGTTCTCGCGCCGCCTCGCCGCGAACCGCTCGATCTTTTCTAGCTGAGCCACGCCTACCGCCGCCTGCATGTCGGTAGCTTTCAGGTTATAGCCGAGGTTCGAGAAGATGTATTTGTGGTCGTAGCCGAAGGGGAGGTCGCCGAGCCGCCACTCGAAGCGCTTCCCGCAGGTGTCGCTGACTCCGGGGGCGCACCAGCAGTCCTTCCCCCAATCCCTGATCGACTGAGCGGCCCGCGAGAGCTTGGCCCTGTTGATGACGACACCGCCACCCTCCCCCATCGTGATGTGATGGGCCGGGTAGAACGAGAGCGACGCCATGTGGCCGAAAGTGCCGACCAGCCTCCCGCCGAAGGTTGAGCCGAGAGCGTCACAGCAATCCTCCAGGAGAATCAGGCCGTGTCGCTCCGCCAGAGTGACGATCGCGTCCAGGTCGAACGGGTTGCCGAGCGTGTGGGGGATCAGGAGCACCCTGGTGCGCGGGGAGAGCGCCGCCTCGATGCCACGAGGGTCTATGTTGTACGTGCCGATCTCGCAATCGACGAACACCGGGACCAGCCCGTTCTGGACGATCGGCGTGAGCGTGGTCGGGAAGGTGACAGCCGGCGTGATGACCTCGTCGCCCTTGTTCAGTGGTTTCTCCAGCATCGGGGAGGTGAGCGTCGAGACCATGAGGAGGTTAGCCGAGGAGCCCGAGTTCACGAGGAGAAAGTCCAGAGCGCCGAAGAACTTCCGCATCCGCTTCTCGAAGCGCTCGGCGAACGGCCCCGCTGTCAGCCAGAAGTCGAGAGCTGACTCCACGAGGTTGACCATCTCGCTCTCGTCGAAAACGCGGCCAGCGTATGGTACCTTGCTCTCTCCGGGGACGAACCTGCCTCCGCCGTGGGCGACTTCGTAATACTCGCGGACCAAGCTCAGTATCTGCTCGCGGAGTTTTTCCTTAGAGAGCATGGGGAACCCCGGCGGGAGCCGCGGCCAGCGCCTCGCGCATCGCCCGAAGCCCCCCCTCGGGCGGGCGCAGCTCGGTCCTGAGGAGCGCCCGCGCCTTGTCGATGCGGAGCCCACCCTTGAGCGGGCGCCTGGCGCGCTGATTGAGCGAGGCCGTGGCGACAGGAATCAACCGTGAAGGATCGAGGTCGAACACCCGGCAAGCTACGAGGGCGAAAGCGTAACGGTCCATCACCTCGCCACCTGCCACGTGGAAGACGCCGGCCCGGCCCAGCTCGGCCAGCTCTACGCACGCGCTGGCAAGGTCCGGGCTGTAGGTCGGGCTCGACACCTGGTCTTTGGGGACGCGCATCGTCTCCCCGGCCCTGAGAGCCCCGAGAAGCTGGTAAACGAAGTTCTTCTCCTGTCGTTCGGGGCCATAGACCACCGTCGTCCTGACCACCTGGGAGCGCGGGATCTCGCCGAGCACCGCGCGCTCCCCCTCGAGCTTCGTCATCCCATAGACGCTGAGCGGCCGCGGCTGATAGTCCTCTCCGTAAGGGCCTGCTTCCCCGTCAAAGACGTACTCGGTGGAGAAATAGGTGAATCCGGCGCCGAGGCGCGCGCCGGCCCTTGCTGCCGCCAGCGGACCGTCCACGTTGGCCCGGTGGGCCTCCCCGATGTGGTCCTCGCAGTAATCGACCGCTGTCATTCCAGCGGGGCAGAAGATCCAGTCGGGAGCGGCCTTCCTGACTGCGCTCTCGACGGCCGCCCCGTCAGTCACGTCGAGCCGCTCCGCACCCTCGACCGGAACTCGCCAAAAGGTGGCGACGACCTGATGGCCGCGCTCGCGGAGTATCCGCGTCAGGGCCCCTCCGACCTGCCCCCCCGCGCCGATGACCAGAGCGCGCATCACCTCAGCCGTGCTTCAAATCCCAGCGGTACGGAATCGCAGGGCTGAACGGGTCCATCCTCTCGATCTCAGAAGGGTCGTGGGGCTCTGTGGCGCAGTTGGCCACGATCGCAGGCTCGCTGCCGATCCCCTTGAAGCCGTTCCACACCAGCGGCGGGATCGTGACGAGGACGTACTGATGGTCGCCGGTGAAGAGCTCCATCAGCTCGCCGCGCGTGGAGGAATCCGCGCGGTCGTCATAGAGGACAAGCTTGATCATCCCTGAGACGACGGCGTAGTTGAGAGTCATCCGCCTGTGGAGGTGCCACCCCTTGATCACCCCGGGGTGGACGACTGAGAAATAGATCTCACCGAAGCGCTCGAAGTGGGGATCGTCACGCCTCAGCATGTGCATGACCATTCCCCGCTCGTCTGGGATCCGCCTGAGCGGCCTCACAGCGACTCCCTGGATCACTCCCGCGCCTCCCGGGAGAAGAAGTCTCGATACCAGGCGATCGTGCGGCGGAGCCCTTCGTCCATGTCGCAGAGAGGCTTCCAGAGGAGCGTCTCCCGCGCCTTGGCGGCTGACAGGTACTGCTCCCGGATCTCGTTTGACGCCTCGTTGAGCACCTTCGGCCGGAGATCGGCGCGGCCCATGAGCTGGAGGATTCGCTCCACCAATGCTGTGACGCTCTGCGGAGCCTCGTAGGAGATATTGAACGCCTGGCCGTTGAGTGCGCCGTCGGCCTGAGCCTCGGCCAGGAGGAGGTAGGCGTGGACAGCGTCCTCCACGTAGAGGTAATCGCGCAGATAGTTTCCGTCGGAGCGGATCACAGGCGGCTCACCTCGGATCACCGATCGGATCGTCCCCGGGACGATCCGGTTCCAGTTAAGGTCGCCTCCCCCGAAGAGGTTCCCGCAGCGGGTGACCGCCACCGGGAGCCCAAAGGTCTGCCAGTAGGCCTGGGCGATGAGGTCAGCGCAGCTCTTTGATGCGTCGTAGGGGTGGCGCCCCCTGAGCGGGTGAGTCTCGCTGTATGGAAGCTCGGCGTGCTCGCCGTACGCCTTGTCGCTTGAGGCGACGATTATCTGGCCCACAGTGGGGACGCGCCGGCAGGCTTCCAGCGTGCTCCAGGTTCCGCGGATGTTCGACTCGAACGTGGAAAGTGGGTCCCGGTTGGCGATCCCGACGATCGTCTGAGCCGCCAGGTGAAAGACGGTCTGCACTTCGTACTCGTTTAGGGTCCGCTCGACGAGCAGGCAGTCCTCCACAACGCCCCAGACGACGTCGATCCGCTCGATCACCCGCTCGCTGACCAGGCGGCTCCGGGGGACGCGGTCGCGGACGATCCCCACCACGTGGGCCCCGCGAGCCAGGAGCGCCTCAACCAGCCAGGAGCCGAGGAGGCCCGTCCCTCCCGTGACGAGTACGTTCCTGTCCCGCCAGAGGCGATCAGGCATCCTGCCACACCTTCCATGGCGGGCGCGGGCTCGCCCAGTGTTCGTTCAGGTGCTGGAGGTCGCGCGGGGTGTCCATGCACTGCGCTCAAGCACGCAGCCATCGTCATCGGAAAGATATTCAAAAAACTTTCGGTTGAAGACGAAAAAGCCGCCGTTGATGTGCCCGTGGGAGACCGAAGGCTTCTCGCTGAACTCGACCACGCGGGCGCCGTCTGTCATAAGCTCGCCGAAGCGCGACGGCGGGCGCACTCCGGTCACTGTGCCGATTCGCCCTTGCTCCCGATGGAAGGCGAGCAGGCGCCTGATGTCCACGTCAGCCACCCCGTCGCCGTAGGTGAGCATGAACTCCTCTTCGCGAATGTGCGGCTCGATCCTCTTGACCCGCGCCCCCGTCAGGGCAGTGGCTCCCGTGTCAACCAGCGTCACTGTCCACTCCTCGTCGTTAGGGGTGTGAAAGGCCACCTTGCGGTCAGGCCCGAGCCGGATCGTGAAGTCCCGGGTCATCGTCTCGTAATTCAGGAAGTAGTGCCTGATATGCTCGCCCTTGTAGCCGAGGCAGAGAACGAAGTCGGTGAAGCCGTAGTGGGCGTACCCCTTCATGATGTGCCAGAGGATCGGCTTGCCTCCGACCTCGACCATCGGCTTCGGCCTGAACTCGGTCTCCTCCCTGAGCCGGGTGCCGAGACCTCCGCAGAGGATCACGACCTTCATGCGCCACTCCGCCCCGAACAGATTTATGGTGCGCCTGGAGGGAGTCGAACCCCCGACCCTCGGATTAGAAGTCCGACGCTCTGTCCTGCTGAGCTACAGGCGCATAAGAGTGGAAAACATTATACGCCGAAAGCGACCGAATTGGTCGGGGCGGGCCGATTTGAACGGCCGACCCCCTGCGCCCAAGGCAGGTGCGCTACCAGGCTGCGCTACGCCCCGACGTTTTCCCTTGTTCGATGCGGTTTCCTGAGACTGGGGGAGTATAGTCCCCCACCTGAGGGCCGTCAAGAGCCCCTGAATCACTTAGGGGCGAGGGTGACCACGCCGCCCCTCGAATCGATCGTGACGGTGAAGTGGTTCAGGAAATCCCGCCCCAGGAGGCCGTCGGCGTTCTTGAAGTCGGCGTCATGGGCAATGACTGAGAGCGGCCCGACCCTGGCCTCCCCCACTTCCACAGAGCCGACCCTGACCACGTCCACGCCGGTCTTTCCGGTGACGCCAGCGATCTCCCCTCGCGGGGCGTTCCTCGTTGAGATACCGAGCCTCCAGAGGGCGAGCGGCGCGATGACCGTCCTGTCGGCACCTGTGTCGAGAAGGAGCGTCAGCGGGCCGGCCCCGTTGATCCTGGCGCTGACAAGAATGGGAGACCCCGGCGTGAACCGGATCGTTGTGACTCCGGGAGGCGACGTCTCGGCTTTCGGCTCCGGGGCGGCGGGAAGTTTCCGGTACGGGAGCTGTCTGGCCTGGGAGCGGAAGCGCTCGGGGATGCTGTCGATCCCCTCCGAGTAGCGGACGCTCCCCTGATCGTCCACCCACCTGTAGATCTGCGCCCCGCCGTTCGCCGGAAGAGAGAGCGCCGCCAGAACGATCAACGCCTGCCACCAGCACCGCGTCATCTCACCGCCCCCGTTCTCTGAGCCTCTATGATACACCCCCGGATGTGGAGGAGCATTGCCCGGGCGATGGAGAGCGCCGGCTCCACACCGTCTCATAAACCACCATCGGGTTTCCGCCGACCACCCTTGCCTCACCGAGCTTCACCTGATAGAGAGGCGTGAAGCGGTCGGCCATGGCCGAGAGCGCCGGAAACCACGACGGGAAGATGATCAGATAGTCGGGACACTGCCGCTCGAGAAAGCGAAGCACTCCCGCATCTCCTTCCCTCCGGTACGGGATGACCTCAGGAGTGACGAGCCCCATCAGGTCCACGACCTCCCGCCGCGAGAAGTAGGTGATTGCGCCGACGTCGTTCAGAGCGAGCCTCGCGTTTTTCGGGAGATTGCGCTCCACCCAGCGCCCCAGGTGGACCTGCATGGCGTTGATCTCTCCGACCGCTCCCGCGTAGCGGAGGCTCGCTGGCCAGAGCCAGAGCACGGCCAGCAAGAGATAGACCACCGGAGCCCATCGCTTGAGACAACGCCCTCGGCCGGCAGCCCAGGAGAGTCCGACCACAGCCGCGACGACTGCGAGAGGGGCGAGATGGGTGGAGTAGCGCCCCTCCTGAAAGGTCGGACCGCGGTAGGGGGCCAGAAGCGCCATGCCAAGGGGGTGAAGGAGCAAAAGAGCCGCGGGCCAGATCAATGACCGCCCCCTCCCGCGCCAGAGAACGACGAGCCCGATCGGAATCGTAAACGGCAGGAGAGGGTGATCTTCCCAGAGAAGGCTGACCCATTCCCCCATGAACTCGGTGGGGCGGCGGACGAGAGCATCCTGCCACCCTTCGCGCGCTCCTGTCAGGAGGCCGAGGAGCCCTCCCTCGATCTTGGCCGCCGCCGTCGCGGGAACCGGCGTCCCGACGGTCGCGAGGCTGAAGGCGACTGATGGCGCAACGAGGAGGGCAACGACGCCGAGAAAGCCAACGACGCGGGCTCCCGTGAGAGGGCGGGCGAGGAGAAGAAGCGGGACCATCAGGACCGTTTCAGGACGGGAGAGGACTGCAAGCCCCGAGAGCAGCGCGGCGATCCACTCCTGCTCGCGAACGTGAGCCAGGAGCGCCCCCGTCACCAGCATCGCAGCGAGCCCCACCTCCATCCCCGAGAGCGATCCCCACGCCATCCTCCCGAGGGAGAGCGTTCCGAGGCCCGCCAGGAGCCCGAGGCTTGCCTCCCCGGAGAGCGCCAGGGCAAGCCTCCGTGCCAGAAGCGCCGATGCGAGCGTCGTCGCGACGCCCAGCGCTTTCGCTACCCAGAGCGGACTCCCCCCGATGGCGACTCCGGCAGCGATGAGGAGAGTCCAGAGCGGGGCCGTTGAGCCCGCGACAGGGCGGCCCGGGTTGTAAGCGAAGCCGGCCCCCTCGGCGAGGTTCCTCGCAAAGTGGAGGTGGATCCAGCTATCGTCGAGGGGGAAGCCCGTCCCGCCTGCGATCCTCCACTCCTGGAAGGAAAAGAGGATCAGCGGAACGAGGGCAGCGAGGGCGAGTGTGAGATCGCCCCGCACTCCGGCGTGGATCAACGCTGAGACCGGGTGGCGCGGCGCGGCTCTCTGGCAACGATGAAGGTGTATCCCTCGTATTCGACGGGGCGGCGCCCTATAGGCAGAACGTAGAGCCAGCGGCCATAGGGCAGGGCTATCTCTGTGAGCCCGCGCGGCCGCATGGCCTCGGGGTGGAAGTAGTCCACGAACCAGACGAGCCGCTTGACACGCGGAGGAAGGACGATGCGGCTTCCTGGAGTGAGCATCATCGTCGCCGCCGACTGAGGAGCGTAAAAGCCGCGCGGAACATCTCCCAGCCTGAGCTGGTAGATCGGGTAGTCGTTGAGATAGAACATCGCGTGACGGAGCCACGGATAGGAGCGCGGGTTCCCCAGCTCCGTCAGGATCACAGTCTCGGCCGGATCGTAGCGGCCGCGGATCGCGCTCACGTAACTCTCGACGACCTCCTCGTGCTCGCGGAGGGCGGCGGCGGTCCGGCTCCAGATCCAGTCGTGGGCGTCAGCCTTGACCAGATTCACCAGCCGCCCGACTCGCGAACCAGGCTTCTCACCGTCGAAGTCGCGCGGGAGAGGTTTGGCGCTCACAAAGAACGCGCCGTTGGTCAGGACCAGGGCGAGCAGCACAGAGGAGACCAACGCCCAGCGCGCTTCAGGGCGTGACAGCCGCTGGGCCTGTGCCTGAAGGTACGTGACAAGGACACGGCTCAGCAAGATCACAAGCGCCGGGAGGAACGTCAGGACGTAGCCGGCCTGGCCGAAGTGGACGAGAGCATAAAAAGCCACCGGCGGCGCGATCCACGCGAGGAGGAACCACTCGGCCCTCCCCCACCCGTGGCGCCTCCGGTAGAACGGTAGCGCCAGGAGGATGAGAAGAAGCGGGCCCAGCCCCACGACGGTGGACGCCAGGAGGTAGCGGAACTGGGCCAGCGTCACGTCCACAGTCTCAGCCCCGAAGACAGAGGTGGGGCCGACCACAGAGGAGAGAAGCTCACTGAACGCCTCGATGTAGCGTGCAAGACCCCCGGTGAGCCAGACCATCGGAAGGAACCATGTCAGTACCGCCGCCGCCATCGCTCCTAACCCGAGGAGGAGCGTCCTCAGGGATCGACGTCCGATCATCACGCAGCCAAGCCAGAGAGGAAAGAGCAGGAGGAGGATTGACTGCCTCATCCCCCCCGCGAGCCCCAGGTAGAACGCCGAAAGGTAGACGTGCCTCTCGCTCCCATGAAGCGCCTGGTACGCCAGGTACGCCACCGCGGAAGCTAAGAGCGCCTCTCCCGCATAGGTCAGCCCCACCTCTCCGTAGAACCAGAAAAGCGGGCTCACGGCCAGCAGGGAGGACGCCGCCACGGCAGTCAGCCTGTCATAGAGGGCCCTGGCGAGGAAGAAGACCACGAAGGTCGTCGCGCCGCTGAAGAGCACCGCCAGCGCCACGTAGGCGGCGTTAGGATCGTTGAGGAGCCCGTCCAGGAGCCGGCCCAAGAGGACGTAGAGGAAGTACCCCGGGGGGTGGGGCTGGTGCTTGGCGACGTCGAACTCTTTGATGGCGAGAGCGAACTGGACCGCGTCCCAGTTGTAGAGCATCCGGGCGCGATAGGGAAGGCGCGAAAGGACCGTGAGCAGCGAGAGGCCGAGAGCCAAGAGCACGTCCATCGCGGGGGCGATTATATCACGGCGGGATTCAGGGAAATCGGGAAGGAACTAAGGCGCGAAGGCGGCGACCCTGACCCGGGAAAGGCTCTCAGACTTTCTTCTCTTCCTCTTTCTTGGTGGCGGATGCGGCTGAGTTGACCTCTTCCTTGACTTCAGCGGCTCCCTTCTTGAACTCTTTGATGCTGGTGCCGAGGGAGCGCGCCAGCTCGGGGATCCGGCTCGCCCCGAAGAGGACGACCACGATCAGGAGGATCAGAAGCAGTTCTTGATAGCCCAGGCCAAACATACCACTCACCCCTTTCGGTTCAGCGATGCTCCTTTACCTTACGCCCCGGTTTCGAGCCCTGTCAACGCCTAATTCCCTTACGTCTGGCCGCGGAGAACTCGACGCTCCCCCACCCTGACGGTGACCCGCTGGCCGTCGAAGTGCTCCAGGAGGGGGATGGCGTACTTCCGGCTGATCCCGAGGAGGTCTTTGAAATCACCGGGGGAGATCTCCTTCTTTTCCCGGAGAAACGCCACCAGTTTCTCCCCGATCTCCTTGAGGGCCCGGGCATGGAAGAAAAGAGACTCCTTGACCCGGATGAGCTTCCGCTCCTCGACCAGAAGCTGAAAAAGCTCGTGCTCCTCCCCTCCCGAGAGGCCGAGCGCTCCCAGCGCCTCCTCGGGGCTCGGTGGAGTCGCTCCCGCCCTGAGGAACTCCTCCTCCAAACTGTCAACGAGCCGCCTTTGCTCCTGGGTCAGGCGGATTTCGTGGGAGGCCAGCCGCACCTTGTCTCTCTCGGTCCGCGTGACCCCCTCGAACTCAAGCCGCCCCAGAACGTAGGTGAAGACCTTCTCGTCTATCCCGCCCGCTCTCATCCTAAGCTCCTCTCTCGACATGCCGAGGCGGAGAGGGTTCTCACTATGGAAGGCGGCGACGATCTCCCGGATTTTAGCGCTGATCGAAGGGTACACCTCCTGGTGGATAAACCTGTCGCGCTCCACCTGGACCAGTCGCCCCGAGCGCTGGAGATCATCGAGAAGGCCCTTGAGCCTCTCAAGGCCGAGAGCAGTCCGCGCCCCCAGCTCTCCCATCTGGAGGCCGCTCTGACCGGCCTGGCTGACAAGCTCCTCGATCACCTCCTCAGGCGTCCCCTTTTCGAGGAGCTTCAGGTGGACCAGCCGCTGGGCGGCCTTCCGCCTCCCGCGAGGAGGTGAGACGTCGAGGAGTGTTCCTCCCCCGATGGTGATGATGGGAGAGTAGCTCCTGATGACATAGCGGTCCCCGGGGAGCGCCACAGCGAGACCTTCGAGCTTGAGCCTGGCATAGCACTGTCCTCCGGGAGCAAGCTCCTGGCGGTCAAGAAGGAGGATCCGGGCCATGATCTCGCTTGTGCCGATGTGAAAGCGCACGCGATCCCGGCTCTT
Organism: uncultured bacterium; assembly: GCA_964642915.1. Classification (GTDB taxonomy): domain Bacteria; phylum Methylomirabilota; class Methylomirabilia; order Rokubacteriales; family CSP1-6; genus CAZXPE01. The sequence goes on from CAZXPE010000004.1 coordinate 18,316, forward strand.
GAGAGGGCGCGGGGCGTCTGCCAGAAGCTCAAGGGTGGCGTCGAAGAGGCTCCCGGGCTGGAGCGCTCCGGGAAGGCCGAGGACATCCCCCCTCTCGATGGCGGCCCGCTCAACTCCCTGGAGATTGACAGCGGTCCTCTGCCCAGCCACCGCTGTATCGACAGGCCGGCCATGGCACTGAAGCCCTCGCACCTTGGCCTGAAGCTGCTTGGGGTAGATCTCAACCCGCTCGTCAACGGCGAGGCGCCCGGCTGTGAGGGTGCCGGTCACCACCGTCCCGAACCCTCTGACGGTGAACACGCGATCAATCGGAAGTCGCGGTGAGCGGTCGGTGTGCTTGGGAGGGACCACTTCAGCAAGGCGCCTCAGGGCATCCCTAAGCTCGGTGAGCCTCTCGCCTGTCCTGGCAGAGACGGGAACGATCGGCGCCCCTTCGAGAAACGTCCCCTTGAGGAGTCCGCTCACGTCCTCGCTGACCAGATCAAGCCAGTCGGGATCAACGAGGTCTCGCTTGGTGAGGGCGACGAGGCCGGCCTTGATGTGAAGGAGGCGGCAGATGGCGAGGTGCTCGCGGGTCTGAGGCATCACTCCCTCGTCGGCAGCCACCACGAGCATGGCGAGGTCGATGCCGCCGACGCCGGCCAGCATGTTCTTGACGAATCGCTCGTGGCCTGGGACGTCAACGATCTCGATGATGAGGCCGTCAGGCTCAGCGAGATAGGCAAAACCCAGGTCTATGGTGATCCCCCGAGCCTTTTCCTCGGGGAGGCGGTCGGTGTCGATCCCGGTCAGCGCCTTGACGAGGGCGGTCTTGCCGTGGTCGATGTGCCCCGCCGTCCCGACGACGACGTGCTTCATGCTTCAGCGAGGCGGACGACGGCTCGGGCGAGCGCGGGGATCTCTGAGGGAAGGACGGTGCGGCAGTCGAGGAGGAGGCGATCATCTGCGATCCTGCCTATGACAGGAGGAGAACCCGAGCGAAGCGCCCGGTCCAGCGATTCGGCGGACCGCCCGGCAGAGCCGAGCGCCACGGCCGCAGTGGGAAGCTCCACAGTCGGGAGAGCGCCGCCTCCTACCTGGGCCATCTCCTCGACAATCGAAGCGCCAATCCCCCCCCTGGCCTCTGACGGGATCAGGCCGAGGAGGCGGCGCGCCCTCCGCCTAACGAGGTGGACCGGCTCTGTCAGCATCCTGAGAGCAGGTATCGTCTCCAGCGCTGTGCCGGCCTCGTAGGCATAGAGGGTCGCCTCGAGCCCAGCCAGAGTGAGCTTGTCTATCCTGAGAGCGCGGTTGAGCGGATTTTTCTTCAGGCGCTCGACGAGGTCTCCGCGGCCGACGACGATCCCCGCCTGGGGGCCGCCCAGCAGCTTGTCCCCCGAGAAAGTCACAAGGTCCACGCCCTGAGCGACGGTCTCCTGAACAGTCGGCTCGTGGGGAAAGCCGTATGGTCTGAGGTCAACGAGGCAGCCCGAGCCCAGGTCCTCCATGACAGGAATTCCGCGCTCCCGCCCAAGCTCGACCAGCTCGCGAGCGGGAACCTGGGAGGTGAAGCCGACGACCCGGTAGTTCGAGGTGTGGACCTTGAGGAGGAGCGCTGTCTCAGGGCCAATCGCCCCCGCGTAGTCCTTGAAATGAGTCCTGTTCGTCGTCCCGACCTCGCGGAGGACGGCTCCCGAGCGGCTCATGATGTCAGGGATCCTGAACTCACCGCCGATCTCGATCAGCTCGCCGCGGGAAACGATGACTTCCTTCCCCCTGGCGAGGCTTTCCAGGGACAGCAGAACGGCGGCGGCGTTGTTGTTGACGACGAGCGACGCTTCTGCCCCCGTGAGCCGGGCGATCAGGCCTGCCACGTGGGTGTAGCGTGATCCGCGCTCCTTCGACGCTAGGTCCATCTCCAGGTTGGAGTAGCGGCCGGCAACTGCTGAGAGTCGCTCCATCGCCAGTGAGGAGAGGATGGCGCGGCCCAGGTTCGTGTGGAGCACGACGCCGGTGGCGTTGATGACGGGAGCCAGCGAGAACGCTCCGGCGCGCATGAGCTCGGCAGCGATCCGGCGAGCGAGCGATCCGGCGTCAGGAACCGGCGAGGGGGACGGCGATTCGAGAAGCCGGCGCCTCTCCACCGCCAGACATTCCCTCACGGCCTCGGCGAGGCGCCTCCGGGTAAAGCCGGATGCCGCCGGGTCTCCTTCAAGCAGCCTGAGGAGCTGATCCACCGACGGGAGCTTGCGAAGAGTGGCCTGTCTCTCTTCAGAGCTCACGAGCCGCGCCATCACTCCCTTACGAGGCGCCTCACACTGTCCAGGAGGTTCGCCTCCCACCTGCCTGTGGACGCGCACTGGTAAACCGGCTGAGACCTGAGGGAGCCTGAGCTTCCCTTGCGATGTCCCTGGGTGCGCATCTTGGCGTTTATCTGTAGCAGAGTGCTCTCAGAGCCGTTGGGCTGGACAAAGAGGGTGAAAGTCACCACCGCCTCGCCCTCCAGCGGAGCGTCACCGACCCGGCCGCAGTCAGCATAGACACCGATGGGTGTGATGAAATCATCTGACGCGATCACTCCCGAGTCTCTTGCCACGGCCCTGAGAGGGGCATTCTCCTTGGCGAGGGCCTTGACCAGCGCCCGCCAGGTGACCTCGTAATGGGCCGTGATCTCGTCACGATAGGGCGGCGGCAGTATCGGCGTCACGTACCGCCCGCCGCACCCCGCCAAAAGCCCGAGAGTTATCGCGCCCAAGACAAACCTGCGCACGCCCTGCCCCTCAACGCTTGTGGTGGTCGATTCCCCGGTACGCTTTGATGAACCGCTCGATCCTCGCCTCGTCGAAGCCATCGAAGGCGTCGATCCGCCCCCACGCCGTCAAGGCAATCCTGCTCTTCATCCCCGGATACGGCGCCAGGATCACCAGCTTGTCATAGCGCTTGACGATGGCCTTGAGCTTCTCAACCAGGTCGGGGCAGTTTTGAGGGCAGTTGTACTGGACCAGGACGCCGCCGTCCTCGAGGTTGTGGACTTGCAGCTCCCTGGCGACGGGCACCGTGTGAATCCCCCAGGGAGCGAGATAGGGGAGGTGGGGACCCGATGTCGGAGGGTCAGAATTATAGGGGAGGTGCGGCTCGGTGGCGGTCTGGACGTGGAGATTCCCCTGATCGGGAACCGCCGCTCCCGGAAGCTCCGCCTTAGCGCGCCAGGCAAAGTAGCCGACCCCGGCCACCACGAGGAGCACGGCGCCGGCGCCGATCCACCAGCGCCGGCTGCGCTTTCCCCCGGCAAAGCGGGATGGCTGAGCGGCTTTCTTCTTAGCCATTCGGCTTCCCTTCAAGCGATCTGGCGGAAGCGCGTGGGAGTCGAACCCACCTCCGACTTGTCTAGAGCCGGACGCCGGATTTGAAGTCCGGGAGGCCCACCGGGATCCTGCGCGCTTCCAACCCGCAAATGATCTCTAAATCAAGGGATTTGAGTGTATCATCCTGTCGCGCCGCCTACAACTTCACCGAGGGGAAACGGAACAGCGTTAGCAGCCCCCTGCGAGCGGGGGGAACACACTCAGGACATCCCTATCCTTGAGTTTTTGGCCGGCAGCGGCGTCCTGGCCGTTCACGAGGGTAATCAGCGGCAGATCGTCCGGAACCCCGAGCGCGTAGAGGGCTGACGCCACCGTCGCGCCATCGGGAAGATCGAGCAACGCGGCGTTCTCTTCGTTTCCTTCCGGCAGATACGAGGCGAGGGTTGCGAAGAGCCTGACCTCAACCTTCACCTGGACGCCCGAGCTTCGAGCCGTACTGCGGGGTCAGCCACTCGCAGGCGGTAGCCCGGGAAGATCCGGCCCGGGTCGGAGAGGCCGTTCCAGCCGGCGATCTCTTCAACCGAGACCCGGTAACGCCGGGCAATTCCTCCCAAGGTCTCTCCCGGCTTGACGACGTGAATCATCTCTCCCGCACCCACGCCCGCGTCGCTCTTCACAGCTACCGACTTGGCTGGGAGGGAAAGAGGGATCACCAGCTCAGTGCCGGGCCTGAGTGCTGACGCGGTGAGGTTGTTGATCTCCTTCAACCGCTCGACGGTGGTCCGATAGCGCCCGGCGACCTCGGGAAGGGTCTGCCCCTTCCTCACCCTGTGAGTGGTCCAGCGAAACGACTCCGATCCGGCAAGTTTCTCCAGCTCCGCCTCGATCCTGGGACCGCTCCCTGGCGGGACCTTTATGAGATACTGCCCATCCGGCGGAGTGACGGCCCGGCGGAGTTCCGGGTTGAGCTGTCTCAAGGCTTCGGTAGGAACCTCCCCCAGCCGGGCAATCACCTTAATCTCCAACTGGAAGGGGACCGTCACCAGATCGAATTCTTCAGGAGGCTCAGGGGTCACTTCGAACCCGTACCGCCCCGGTTCGCGAGCGATGAGGGTTGCGGCCTGGATGGCCGGGACAAACCGCTTGGTCTCATCCCGAAGCACCCGTCCCCGAGTCAGGTCCCAAAAGTCCTGGCTCCCGGAGCGCTGCATCGCCCGTGCGACCTTGATCTCCCCGGCGTTGTAAGCGGCCTGAGCCAGAAACCACGAGCCGAACAGACCATAGAGATCCTTGAGATACTCTGCGGCCGCCGCGGTGGATTTGTAGGGATCCAGCCTCTCGTCCACCCATTGGTTCACGATCAAGCCGTAGCGCCGGGCTGTCTGCTCCATGAACTGCCAGAGTCCTTTCGCTCCAGCCCGGGAGACCGCAACCGGATTGAAGCCGCTCTCGATCATGGCCGTGTACGCCAGCTCTTCAGGAAGGCCCTTCCGCCTGAATACCTCACGGATCATCCCAAGGTAGCGGCTCGAGCGATCAAGCCATTTCCCAATCGCAGAGCGCTTACTCCCCGATTGGAAAAGATCAACAAACTGCTGAACACGGTCATTCCAGATCACCGGGTAGGGCGGGAGGACGAAAAGGGGCGGGGACAAAGGGTCGAGAAAAGAATCCAGCCTGTCGCTCAAGGCAGGATCTGCGACTGCCCTCTCTGATCCTTCCGGGTTTGCGGTTCCATCTGCCGGCGAGGCGGCAATCGTGTCGGCGTCCGCTTCAGGGAGTATAACCGGCGGGACTGTTGCAACGAGGGAATTTAGCTCCTCTCCCGGTGCCTTCACTAAGATGGGAAGAAAGACGCCCGGCTCGGCGCCTCCGGTTCCCGGCCACTCGAGAAGGAGGAGGAGCCCCCCCAACACCACCAACGCGCCGGCGGATCGGTTCAGCATTCGGGTCGTCGGGTAAAGTCGGGTTTTTGTACCACACTGAGCTTGAAGGAGTCAATGACGAAGTGTTATAAAGAAAAAGCCCTTGACAGGAAGCAGCCTCGGAAATACAGTCTGTCCTTGCAATTGCGGCCCGTTTTGCTGAGGAGTTGCGGTACGACATTTTGGCACGGAAAGGGGGTGAAACCAGATGACGGCAAAGAAGCTTTTTGTATTGGCTCTCGGCGCGATCTTCCTTCTGGGCGCTGCCGACCTGACGCTGGCCCAGACGAAGCCCGCCGAGGAGAAGCCGAAGGCGGCGGCCCCCGCTCCCGAGAAGAAGGTTGAGAAGAAAGCTGAGAAAAAGAAGGAGACTCTCGCTGACTGCCTGAAGGCGGCCAAGGACGACGCAGCCAAGGCCGAATGCGAGAAGAAGTTCCCCAAGAAGGCGGAGAAGAAGGCGGCCACCCCTTCCGCTCCAAAAGCGGAGTCTAAGGCTCCAGCGACCGGTGAACCCAAGAAGTAAACAAAGTTGTTTCACCCGGAGCGTACTCAGGGCGCCGTTCCCGGCGCCCTGAGTTTTTTCAGCTTAGGGGGCGTGTCTTCCAGCGGCGGTGGACCCAGAACCACTGCTCGGGCCATCTCCTGACGACCTCCTCGATGGCCACGGTGAAGGCGGCAGTGGCGGCATGAAGATCCCGCTCACGATCACCCGTCGAGGCCACCGGCAGCGCAGGACCAATCAGCACGCGGTGCCTGCCGTCCGCCTCACGATGGGTGAAGATCGGTACGACTGGAGCCCCCGTCCTCAGGGCCAGGAGCGCCAGGCTCTTTGACGTGGACGCGGGGACGCCGAAGAACGGGACGAACGTTCCCTCCCGGCGTGAGCTGTTCTGGTCCAGGAGGATCCCCACCATCCTTCCCCGCCTCAGAGCGGCCAGCATCGACGGGAGCGCCCACCGTTTCGCAATGACCTCCACCCCGCTCCGCTCCCTCAACCGCGTAGCCAGACGATCCAGAAGCGGATGGTCCAGCGGCCGCGCGACCACGCTGAGCGGATATCCTGTAAGAACGTGGGAAGCGGCCAGAAGCTCCCAGTTGCCGAAGTGGGCGGTCAGCACAAGCGCACCCCGCCCCTGGGCCATTGCTGATTTCAGGTGTTCGATTCCCTCAACGCTCACCAGCGAGCGAACAAAAACGAGCGGGGCCAGAAGGAACGCGCAGACCTCCATCACCATCATCCCGAGGTGCTGGAAGCTCCTGCGGCAGAGAAGGGCGATCTCTTCGGATGAGCGCTCCCGGCCGAACGCCAGCGCCAGGTTTTCCCTGGCCACGGCCCTTCTCCCCGGCAGCGCCCGGTAGATCAGGTCCCCAAGCCGGCGGCCCACCCAGAGCAGGAAGGAACGGGAAAGGAATCGAAGGCAGCGAGACAAGATCTCGTTCACGATGCGGCTGGCCCCCGAATGCCCCCGGGAACCCGTCCTACCTGAGAAGGAAGAGCGCCTTGGCCACCCCCCAGGCGATCAGCCCGCAGACCGGAAAGGTGAGGATCCACGCGGTCACGATCTCGCCTCCCACGCCCCAGCGAACGGCCGAAAGCCTGCGGGTGCTGCCAACCCCCATAATCGCGGTGCTGATGGTGTGGGTGGTGCTCACGGGGATACCAAGGCGCGAGGCGAGCTCAATCGCACTGGCCGCCGCTGTCTCGGCAGCAAAGCCATGAACGGGTTCGAGCTTGGTCAACCGGAGCCCCATGGTCTTCACGATCCGCCAGCCACCCACCGCGGTGCCGACCCCCATCGTGAGAGCACACAGGAGGATCACCCACATCGGGATGCGAAACTCTGGGAGAACGCCTCCGAGGACCAGGGTCAGCGTGAAGGCTCCAATGAACTTCTGGCCGTCGTTCGAGCCGTGGCTGAACGCCATGAAGGCCGCAGAGAGCACCTGAAGGCGCCCGAAGGCGCGACGAACCATCCCGGGCCGGGCTCGCGCGAAAACCCGATAGATGCAGAGCATGAGGAGCAGCCCCCCCCCGAATCCAAGGAACGTGGAGAACAGGAGCCCGATCAGGACCTTCCGCCATCCATCCCAGAGGAGGACCCCGGTGCCCGCCGTGGCGAGCCCGGCCCCGGAGAGCCCCGCGATGAGGGCGTGGCTCTCGCTGGTCGGCAGCCCATAATACCAGGCCAGAGTGCTCCAAAAGACGATCGCCACCATTGCCGCGGCCACCGTCGCCAGACCGATGGCCTCCGGCCTCACGATCCCTTTGCCGATGGTAGCTGCCACTGCCGTCCCGGACATGGTGCCGAGCACGTTGAGAACCGTCGCCAGGCCCAACGCCTGGTGGGGGGTCAACACTCGAGTGGAGACGACCGTGGCGATGGCGTTGGGGGCATCGGTCCAGCCGTTGACAAACTCGGCGGCCAGGACCAGCAGGAGAACGATCCCGATTGGGAGGAAGGACTCCATCAGGCGTTCTTCAGCGTGATACCTTCGATGACGTTCACGACGTCCTCGCACCTGTCGGTGACCGACTCAAGCGTCTCGTACAGCTCCTTCCACTTGATGATCTCCACCGGGTCGGTCCCCTCGAAGAGCCCGGCCAGGAGGTCCCGAAGCTGGCGGTCGGCCTGGTTCTCCAGCCGGTTCACCTCTATGCAGTGCTTGTGGTAGAAGGGGGAGAGCGTCCGGAGGCAGCGCACTGCGAGGTCCATCTCTTCAGTGGTCTTCATGATCACGTCGGTCATCTCCCGGCATCCCGGCGTCGGCTCCGCGATCTTGTAGAGGAGCAGCCGATCGGCCACCGCGTCTATCAGGTCCAGCACATCGTCCAGGCGGCTGGCCAGGGCGTAGATGTCCTCGCGGTCGATGGGGGTGATGAAGGTCGTGTTGAGGCGCTTGACCAGCTCGTGGGTCAGGGCGTCGCCCTGGTGCTCCAGGTCTCTGATCTGCTGCCCCAGCGCCTTGGCGTTCGCGTAGTCGTGAACCAGCTCGTGGAGGACTCGGGCCGCTCTAACTATGCAGGCGGCTTGTTGCTCGAACAGATCAAAGAACTTCTCTTCCTTCGGGATCAGCCGGAACATGAGTTCACCCCCCCTGGGAGGGACGGCCGGCGGCGGGGAGAGCCCGCGGCGCCAGGCGCTTGAGGACCAAAAAGCCGCCGATAATTCCGGCAGCCAGGAGCACGGTGAGCCACTCGAAGTGACGCTCTATGAATACCTTGATGGGCGGTCCGAAAAGATAGAGGAGGGAGGCCACGAGAAAGAACCGCGCTCCGCGCGAGAGCGCGGAAGCCACGACGAAGGTCCTGAAGTTCACGTAGAAGACGCCAGCCCCGATGGTGAAGACCTTGTAGGGGATCGGGGTGAAGCCGGCAACGGCCACTGCCAGCGCTTCGTACCGCTGGAAGTAGTCGTGAACCAGCTCGATCTTCGACCGGCCGAAAAGCCGCTCGAGGACAGGACGACCGCCCCAGCACCCTATCCCGTATCCGGCCACTCCCCCAGCCACTGAGCCGGCGGTGCAGACCGCGGCGTACCAGAACGCCAGATCAGGCCTTCCCAATGCCAGCGCGATCAAAAGAACGTCCGGAGGGATCGGGAACACCGACGATTCGGCAAAGGCGATCGCCCCGAGAGCGACAGTGCCGTGCGGAGTTCCCGCCCACCCGATCGTCCACTCGTAGAGGCCGCGGATAACGTCGAAAGGAAACCCGCTCACCCTGACGCTCTCTCCTTCATCGGGCGGCCGGAGGCCAGCCCCGAAGGGAGGCGCCTCGCTTCCCGACACCGCAACGGTTTATAGTCCTTCTCTTCCGACTCTCCTGAGTGTATCACAGGCGTCAGAGTCGGTCGCCCCGTCCAAGAACGCACGCGTCGTGCGGACCGAATCCGAAATCGAAGATTAGCCTAACGGCCTGACCGCCTGCTGGCCCGTTTGGCCCTGTACCGGCGG
>CAZXPE010000004.1:27488-32015 GCA_964642915.1 uncultured bacterium
CCCGCCACTTCGGCCGGCTTGAACCCGGAACCCGTGCCCCGCCGCTTCGCCAAGGTCCGGGCGATCGCAAGAAGAACGGGGAAGTCCCGGGGGGGAACCCGCTGGAGCGTCCGCCAAAGCGAGCCCTGAACTCGGCCGGCTACCGGAGAGGATGCAAGCGGCTCCGAGTCAAAGAATTCCCGCAATGAGACTCCCAGAGCCCCGCTCAGCTTGTGAAGGACCTTCAAAGAGGGGAGTTGCTCTCCGCGCTCGATCCGGCCGATGTAGGAAAGATCGATTCCCCCGGCCACACGCCGCGCGAGGGCCCGCTGGGTAAGCCCGCGGCGGAGCCTGAGAGTCCTGAGGCGCTCGCCAATCATCCGCTCGAGAGATTGCCCGCCGGGCACGCTCCACCTCCCGCCAGACTCTACCCTTCCCTCCTACGCCTGTCAACTTTCTCCCCGGTCGAGGTAAGGACAAATAATCCTTTTGTTGACATGACAAAAAGGATTATTTATCCTCTCGTGGGAGGGAGACGTGAGACGATCCGACCAGGCTGACCGGCTGCTCAGGGCCCTCTACCGATCCGGCCGCCTGGGACGGCTCACACGAAACGAGCTCAGAGTGTACCTGTTCCTGCTCTTTCCCATGGGAGGACCGCCTGGCCCCCGCGCCGTCAGGCGCTCGGAGCTCTGCCGCGCCCTTGGGCTGCCGGCCGAAGAAGTGGACCGGGCAGCCTTTGAGATCGAGCGGCACCGGATGGTCCGGATCACCCGAAAAGCCCGGACATGGACGGTCCGGCTCTGCTCCTCCAAGAGATGGCAATGAACGAAGCGCGTCCGCCTCGGGCTCTGGTGGTGGAATCCGATCCCTCGCTCAGAGATCTCTTCCGGATCCTCCTGGAAGGGTGGGAACTTCGGTTTGTCTCTACGGTCTCAACTCTTCCGGAAGACGCGGTGGACTTGCTGATCATCGACGAGGACCTCCCGCCCATCCTTCCTGATGGGATTCCGCCCTGGGTGTCAGCCTGGCGGGGTCGGCCGCCGACCATTGTGTTCCGGCCCGTGGCTGTCCCAAAACGCCTGGACCGGTGCACCTTAGTCCTTCCCAAGCCGTTCCCCGTCACTCTGTTTCTGGCCTTCAGCGAATTGGCCCGTGCCAATCGGACGGGAGAGGTGTGGCCGCTCAGGAGAAAATCGTGATACGATGAACGCGTGACCGAGCCTTCGCTCCGCCATTTTTCCTCTTCAGGTCCCCGGTGTCCGACGTGTGGAGAGCCGATTTCCTGGAGTGACAATCAGGACCGTCCCTTCTGCTCCCCGATCTGCCGTCTCGTTGACCTCGGCCAGTGGCTTGACGAGCAGTTTAAGATTCCCGGCAAAGAGCTGTCGGCCGCCGACACAACGGTCTCCGAGTAGGGATGTTCGACCCAACCGGGGACCCGCTCGCTTTCCTCCAGTCGCTCATCTTGAAGATCCCCGCGCTCCTCCTCGCGGTCACCATACACGAGTGCGCCCACGGCTTCGTCGCCGACCGGCTCGGGGACCCCACTGCCCGGCTCTCAGGGCGGCTCACGCTGAACCCGCTCCCCCACATAGACCCCATCGGCGCTCTGGCCCTCGTGCTGGCAGGATTCGGCTGGGCCAAGCCTGTGCCCGTCAACGCCGGGAACTTCAAGCATCCGACGCGCGACATGGCGTGGGTGGCCCTGGCCGGCCCCCTGTCCAACTTCCTGGCCGCTTTTGTGGCGCTCGTCCTGCTGTCGCTGGCGCGAAGCTCTGTGAGCGCGCCGTTTATCGCTGAGCCGGTCGGGGGGGTCCTGATCTGGGTCTATCAGTTCAACCTCGCGCTCGCCGTCTTCAACCTGATCCCGCTTCCCCCGCTTGACGGCGGCCACTTCCTGCCGCACCTCTTCCCGCGCGCGTCCTGGTCAGCGCTCCATCAACTGGAGCAGTACGGCTCCCTGATCCTCATCTTGCTGGTGATGACGGGCGCCATCGACATCGTGATCGGGCCCATCGTCCGGATGGTGAGCAAGTTTTATATCTTTCTGGTGGGGGTGCTCTTTTAACCGCTCAAATGAGACTCGGGGCACCGACGGGGGGTATATGAGAAGGAACCGAGCGCGGCTTATCCTGACGGTCCTTGCGCTGGCGACAGCGCCAGCCGCGGCGCAACCGGTCCAGTTGGATGACGCGAAGATCCGCCGCGAGGTCGAAAAGATCCCTCAACCCGGAATGATGAACGTGCCGCGCGTGGATGCCGAGCTCATCCATGACCTCATAGTCGAGCGCGGCTACAAGCGCGGTCTCGAGGTCGGCACCTCAAACGGCTACTCGGCCGCCTGGATTGCCCTCGCCTTTCGCAAGACCGGCGGCAAGTTGATCACGCTTGAAATCGACGAGCGTCGCGCCGACATGGCGGCTGAGAACTTCAAGCGACTGGGTCTGAACCCCTACATCGAGCTCCGCCGCGGGGACGCCCTGAAGCTGATCCCGACGATCGACAGCCCCTTCGATTTCGTCTTCATTGACGCGTGGAAGGAGGACTACCCAAAATACTTCGAGTTGGTCTTCCCCAAGTTGGTCTCCGGCGGAGCGATCCTCGCGCACAATGTTGTGTCGCACGAGTCCGAGCTGAAAGAGTTCGTCGAAATGCTCCGGAGGCATCCCGAGCTCGAGACGCGCATTGAGCGGCGCAGCTACGCGGGACTCTCCATCAGCATAAAGAAATAAAAGGGCGGCTACCTGCTCTCCCACGCCGTCGATCGAAGCCTTCAGCCATCAGCATTCAGCTTGATTCCTGATCGATGTTCGGGCTCAGATCTGACAGCTTGTGATACAATGTGGCTACAATGGTAGATCTTGCAGGAGGAACGGTCCAATGATCAAGCGTCTCACAAGACATGGCAACAGCCTCGCACTGGTCATTGATAGGGGTGTCCTGGACCTCCTTGATATCGATGCGGAGACCCCCCTCTCCCTCACCACTGATGGCAGATGCTTGATCCTCTCACCGGTTCGAGATGCTGCCGGACGGAAGCGTTTCCGCGTTGCCCTCGCGGAGGGAAACCGCAGGTATAAGAAGCTGCTCAGGCGCCTCGCGGACTAACCGGTGACCCCGGCCTTCCTCGCCCTAGATGAAGTGCTCGAAATTCACCGCGACATGATCGAACGATATGGAGGGCGCCCTGGCGTCCGGGATATGGCTCTCTTGGAGTCCGCGGTCGCGATACCCCAGGCAGGCTTCGGGAACCAGTATCTCCACTCCGACCTCTTCGAGATGGCCGCCGCGTATCTCTTCCATATCGTCCGCAACCACCCCTTCGTCGACGGAAACAAGCGCACGGGCGCGATGGCTGCGTTCACCTTTCTGAAGCTCAACAGGGTGACGCTCACCGCAAGTGAGAAGGAGTTCGAGCGAACCGTCCGAGGGGCTGCGGAAGGCAAGATGGGGAAGGCCAGGGTTGCGGACTTCCTCCGCAAGCACAGCAGAACGAGGCGCTAACTTTGGGTCGCACCTCCCGCAGCGGGCCTGCGTCTGAACACACGAAGGGGGATGCTCGAAGGGGGCCCGTCTAGGCCCCCTTCGAATGAAACCCCGGCGGCGACCTACTCTCCCACGCCGTTGCCAGCGCAGCGGGCACCCGCCGAAGGTGGGTCGGGCCCTGGAGGGCTCATGCCACTCAACCCACCAATTCGAAGAGACCGTCCACAACCCGGCTGACCTCTTCCGCGCTGAGACTTCCGATCTTCTTGCTAAGCCGCTCAACGGACAGCGTTCTGATCTGGCTGATCTTCACCCACGAAGGCTTCGGCATCTTGAGGCTTTCGATCTGGTGGCTCAGCGGAAAGCCCGCCCGCTGTGGTTGGCTTGTAATTGCCAGCGCGATCACTGTACCTGAGTGCTGGTTCAGCGGTTCGTAGCTGATCACCAAGATCGGCCGCAGTCCGGCCTGCTCTCGGCCCCGCACGGGATTGAGATCAGCCCAATACACCTCGCCCCTTAGTATTCGGGCCACGAAGCTTCCTCTTCTGTCATTCCTTCCTCAGCCAGGGCACGCTCCTCCTCTGGATTGAGCTTTTTTACCTCAAGGAGCAACCGACGTTTTCCGTGGCGTTCAAGTTTCTCCTTCACGGCTTCCTCGATGGCTCGGCTCCGGTTCTTGAACAGACCGCTCCTTACTCCTCGATCGATTTCCTTGAGAAGCTCCCTATCCATCGTGATGGCGATCTTCTCCGCAGGCATATTGGCCTCCAAGCAGGTATGATTGTTCATCATACCTAGCTCAATCGACTTTCCGCAACTGGTTTCACTTAATGGCGGGGTCGTTTCAACGAGATGCACGCTGACCAGGAGTGCTACGCAACCAAACACACAAACGCCCGGATCTTTCAACCGGGCTTCTCGAGCGCGGGCTTTGCCCGCGCAATCGGCGGGGGATATTCAAAGGGGGCCCTTTCGAGGCCCCCTTTGATGAATTTACCCCGGCGGCGACCTACTCTCCCACGCCGTTGCCAGCGCAGTACCATCGGCCCTGGAGGGCTT
>CAZXPE010000005.1:0-28336 GCA_964642915.1 uncultured bacterium
AAGCAGAAGAAGGCTTCTGCTCAGAAGCTCCGGATGAGGCGCTCGACCCGCTCGTCGTGGTACTGGAAGGGGTCCTTACAGAGGATGGTCTCGCGCTCGGGGCCGTGGATTATCCCTGCAAGATCTCTGCAGGAGTTTTCCTTCCGCGTTCGGTTCGATCAAAGTCACCGTCAAAACTCACGATGACGAGCTGGTGTTTCTCAACCGCCGCATACTGGTACGCATCGTCGAAATCCATGACCTCTTCGGATCTTGCCTGGTCGAGCAGGCGCTCAAGCCACACATTGGTATCCACCAAATACATGGCTCAATCGCCTCGCCACTCCAGTGCTTTTTTTTGAAGATCCAATGACGTATATTGGTCCCGGTAGTCTCTCAGCGCCCCAGCCCAGTCCTGTTGCAGCTTTTTCCCTGGTACTCGCACTCGTCTCTCAACCAGAAATTGGACAAAATCCTCCACTTCTCGCCGAAGCTCAGGCGACAATCCTTTAATAAGCTCTTCCAGTGTTTTCATGACGTAGCCCTCGCACAGCTTCGTAACGCGCCCATTCTGTGCAGTCAAACCGCTTCAACTCCTTGATCGCTTGCCGTGTCTTCATGACCGTTCAGAACGATCGGATCAGGCGCTCGACCCGCTCGTCGTGGTACTGGAAGGGGTCCTTGCAGAGGATCGTCTCGCGCTCGGGGTCGTTGAGCTTCAGATAGACCCAGTCCACGCGGTAGTCCTTCCCCTTGTAATTGGCCTGGCGGATGAACTCCCCCCGGAGCCGCGCCCGGGTGGTCTGGGGCGGGACGTGCTTGGCTTGCTCGATCGCGTCGTCGTCGGTGACGCGGTCGAGCTGGTCGCGCCTGGCGAGGCGGTAGTAGATTCCTCGGTCGGGCCGGATGTCGTGGTACTGGAGGTCCATCAGCGAGATCTTCGGATCCCGCCACGACAGGCGGTTGCGCGTCATGTAGGCCTCGATCAGCTCCTTCTTGATGACCCAGTCCAGCTCGCGGTTGAGCCTCATCGGGTCCGACCCGAGCTTGTCGAGAGTGTCCTCCCACCGGGCGAGGACGTCCTTGGTGACCGGGTCTGCGTCGATAGTCTCCACGTAGCGGGCCGCGTGCTCCATGTACTCCCGCTGGAGCTGGAGCGGGGTAATCGTCCGGCCGTCCTTGAGCCTGATCGTCTCCCGGAGCGTCGGGTCGTGGGAGATGTCGCGGATGGCCTGCACCGGCGACTGGAGGCTCATGTCCTTGTCGAAAAAGCCGTCCTCGATCATGTCAAGGACGAGGGCAGTGGCGCCCACCTTGAGGTAGGTTGCCACCTCGGACATGTTCGAGTCGCCCACGATGACGTGGAGCCGGCGGTAACGCTCGGCGTCGGCGTGGGGCTCGTCCCGGGTGTTGATGATGGAGCGCGAGGAGGTGGTGGCCCCTGATATCTCCTGGCAGATGTGCTGGGCGCGCTGGGAGAGGCAGTAGTGGAATCCCCGCGGGGTCTGAAGGACCTTCCCCGCGCCGGCGTAGATCTGCCGCGTCACGAAGAACGGGATCAGCGCCTCGGCCAGCCTCTGGAAAGAGACGTCCCTTGAGACGAGGTAGTTCTCGTGGCAGCCGTAGGAGTTCCCCGCAGAATCGGTGTTGTTCTTGAAGAGGAGGATGTTGCCGGAGATCCCGTCCTCCCTGAGCCTCTTTTCGGCCTGGTGGAGGAGGTCCTCCACGATCCGCTCGCCGGCCTTGTCGTGGATCACGAGGTCAACGACGTCGTCGCACTCGGGGGTGGCGTACTCCGGGTGGAAGCCGGTGTCCAGGTAGAGGCGGGCGCCGTTCTCAAGGAAGACGTTGGCGTTGCGGGCCCCCGGGATGACCTTCTCGAAGAGGTAACGGGCCACGTTGTCTGGGCTGAGCCGCCGCTGGCCGTTCAGCGTGCAGGTCAGGCCGTATTCGTTCTCGAGGCCGAAGATCCGGCGTTTCATCTGAGTTGCTGGTGCAGCACTTCCGGCGGGATCCGGCGGAACCTGCGCCGCTCCAGATTCCTGTCGAGCACGGCAACCTCGAGGTCCCGTTCGGTGAGGGTCTTGTTCTGGGTGACCATCAGGGCGCGGACCCCTAGCTGGAGAGCCTCCCCGAAGGGAAGGTCCTCACGATAGTTGTCCTTGAGGAAGCGGCGAATCTCGTCGGCCTGCCCCCCCATGGCCGCGTAGTTCCGCTCGTCCTCGATCGTGCCGTCGTAGAGGATGTGGTAGATCTCGTTTCGTGTGCCGTTCCGGTCAGCGACCTCAACCACGAGCACCTCAACCTCGAACGGCTTGATGTCCTGGGTAAAAATGTTTCCCAGAGCCTGCGAGTAGGCATTGGCCAGCGCCTTGGCCGTCACGTCGCCGCGGCTGTAAGAGTACCCCTTGATGTCAGCGTGGCGGACCCCTGCTATCCGGAGGTTTTCAAACTCGTTGTACTTGCCGACCCCGGCAAAGGCGATGCGGTCGTAGATCTCTGAGATCTTGTGGAGGAGCGTCGAGGGGTTCTCGGCCACGAGGAGGATGCCGTCGGCGCACTCGAGCGCCACGATGGACTTCCCCCGGGAGATGCCCTTCCGGGCATACTCCGCTTTGTCCTTCATCATCTGCTCGGGGGAGACGTAATACGGGAGCGGCATTTTTCAACCCTCGCGTTCTATTATACCTGCTGACCCTCGTTGCGGCGGCCGGCCAGGATGGCCTCGCACGCCCGCCGCACGTCGTCGTCCGGCACGTCGCCGTAGCCGGATCGGGTGATCGTCTTGACGGTGGGGAAGATGCCTCGGACGAGGTCTGGGCCGCCAGTCCCGATGTCCTCTTCGGCGGCGTCGATGAGCGCCTCCAGCGCCACCCTCAGGGCCTCCTCCCGGGACATGTCTTTCTTGTAGCGCTTCTTGAGGCTGTCGCGGGCGTCCTTGCCTCCCGAGCCCTGGGCGAAGTAGTCGGTCTCCTCGTAGCGGCCTCCGGTGACGTCGTATTTGAAGATCCGGCCGGCTCCGGCCTTCTCGTCGAAGCCGGCGAAGATCGGCACGACGACGAGACCCTGCATTGCCGCCGGCAGGTTCATCCGGATCATCTGGGCGAGCTTGTTCGCTTTTCCCTCCAGAGAAAGCCCCTCGCCCTCCACCTTCTCGTAGTGCTCGAGCTCTGTCTGGAAGAGGCGGGCCATCTCCATGCTTGGCCCCGCCGCGCCGGCGATCCCCACCGCCGACATGTCGTCAGCCTTGTAGATTTTCTCTATCCGCCGGTGGGCGACCTGGAGCCCCTCGGTGGCCTGCCGGTCTCCGGCCATGATGACCCCGTCCCTGTAGCGCACGGCCAGCACCGTCGTGCCGTGGGGAAGCGCTCCAGGGTTACCCTCCTCCCGGTTCGCTTCAAGCGAGGGAAGCATGTGGGGAACGGTCAGCCGGATCAGCTCTGCAAAGCTCTGGTTCGAGTAGTCAGTGAAGAGAGCTTTCCACCGCTCTTCCATCGTGTCTCCTCGTCTCGTCGTCTCGCCGCTGGATTCTGGCCAGCAAGGAAGGGGCGGTCACACCGGGTAGCTGGGGCGGGAGATGTTTCGCAAAAGGTCCGCGGCCCGGGGCGACTCCTCGAAGAGCTGGCGCACGTGGGCCTCCGTTCCCCGAAGCGGCTCCAGCATGAAGATCTTCTTCAGCGGCCCCTCCTTGAAGTCGAAGATCACCGAGTCCCAGGAGGCCGAGACGATCTCGTCGGAATACTTCTGCAGGCACATCCCCCGGAAGTACGCCCGGGTGTCCTTCGGAGGGTCGTACATCGCCTTGGAGATCTCGTCGTCTGTGACGATCCGCTCAACCGCCTCCGATTCCTCCAGCTTCGCATAGAGCCCTTTCCCTGGGCGGATGTCGTGGTACTGGAGGTCAATCATCGCCACGCGGGAATCTGTCCACGGCAGGTCGTGCTTTGCCATGTAGCTCTCGATCAGCTCCCGCTTTATGACCCAATCCAGCTCGCGGTTGAGCGTCATGGGGTCCCTTGCGAGCCTGTCGAGAACCGAACCCCACCTGGCGAGAACGTCCTGCACCCACGGCTCCGACTCGCGGTCCCTGTAGTAGCGGTGGGCCAGGGCGAGGTACTCGCGCTGGAGGTCCACGGCGGTGATCGTGCGGCCGTCCTTGAGCCTGATCGCCTCGCTGCAGGTGAGGTCCCGCGAGACCCTGCGGTATGCCAGCACCGGGGCGTCAATGGAGAGGTCCAGGTCGATGAAGTCGTCCTCGATCATGGAGAGGACGATGGCCATGGTGCCGGCCTTGAGATAGTTGGTCACCTCGCTCATGTTCGAGTCGCCCACGATGACGTGGAGGCGCCGGTACCTCTCCGGATCGGCGTGCGGCTCGTCGCGGGTGTTGATGATGGGGCGGCTGTGCATGGTCTCCAGCCCCACCTCGGTCTCCAGGAAGTCCGCCCGCTGGGAGATCTGGTAATCGCAAGGCTCAGCGCTGTTCTCCATTCCCACCTTGCCGGCGCCTGTGAAGATCTGCCGCGTCACCAGGAACGGCATCAGGTGCAGAACTATCCTGGCGAAGGGGACCTTCCGGTCCATCAGGTAGTTCTCGTGGGTGCCGTAGGAGTTCCCCTTCGAGTCGGAGTTGTTCTTGTAGATGAGGATCCGCTGCTCGGGGGGCGAGGAGGCCTCGGCGCGGTTCCGCGAGAGGTTCATGATCCTCTCGCCGGCCTTGTCCCATACCACCAGGTCCCGGGGATTGGTGCACTCCGGGCTCGAGTACTCCGGGTGGGCGTGGTCCACGTAAAAGCGGGCGCCGTTCGAGAGGATCAGGTTGATTAGACGGGACTCTTCCTTGGACGGGGCGTCCTTCTCCTCGAGATACTCGAACCCCCTGGCATCCCTGAGCGGGCTCTCAGCTTCGTAGTCCCACCGGATCCGGGAGGACCGGTAGGTCTCGTAGCTGTTGATGAGCAGGAGCGAGGTGAGGATCGGGTTGAAGTCCGGCTGGTTCTTGACTGTTATCCCGTACTCGGTTTCGATCCCCATCACCTTCAGGATGGCCATTGGCACCTCGTCTCAAGAGACGGAAAGGGGGTGAGGGGAAGCCCGGAGCGACCCCCCACCCCAGAGTTACAGGTACTGGCCGGTGTTGATCACCCGTTCGATGGACCGCTGCTTTTCCCGGGACTCGCCCATCAGCGGCTTAACGTAGACGATGCGCTCGCCCTTCTTGCCCGCGATCTTGGCCCAGTCGTCCGGGTTGGTCGTGTTAGGCAGGTCTTCGTTTTCCTTGAACTCCTCGCGGACCGCTGTCAGGAGATCGTCCAGGGTGATCCCCTTCTCGCTGGTGGCGATGTACCGCTTCAGCGCCAGCTTCTTGGCCCGGCGCACGATGGACTCGATCATCGCTCCGGAGGCGAAATCCTTGAAATACAGGATCTCCTTGTCGCCGTTCTGGTAGGTGACCTCCAGGAAGCGGTTCTCGTCGCTCGTCTTGTACATCTCCTCCACGGTGGAGGCGATGAGGCGCTCGATGGCGCCCGGCACGCTCCCGCCGTGCTGCTGGCACTCCGGCTCGGCTATCGGGACGGCCGGTGTCAGGTACTTCTGGAAGATGTCGATGGCCGCGTCCTTGTCAGGCCGCTCGATCTTGATCTTCACGTCGAGGCGGCCCGGGCGGAGGATGGCCGGATCGATCAGATCCTGGCGGTTCGAGGCGCCGATCACGATCACGTTCTTCAGCCCCTCGACCCCGTCGATCTCAGCGAGGAGTTGGGGGACGATCGTGGTTTCGACATCGGAGGAGATCCCCGACCCTCGGGTCCTGAACAGCGCGTCCATCTCGTCGAAGAAGACGATGATCGGCACGTCTTCGGCGGCCTTCTCCTTCGCCTTGACGAATATCTCCCTGATCTTCCTCTCGGTCTCCCCGACGTACTTGTTTAGAAGCTCCGGGCCCTTGATGTTCAGGAAGTACCCCTTGATCTTCTCGCCGCGCGTCTCTGAGATCTTGCTGGCCAGGTTGGCGGCCACCGCCTTGGCGATCATGGTCTTGCCGCACCCCGGCGGGCCGTAGAGGAGCACGCCCTTGGGCGGGGTGAGCTTGTATTCCTTGTAGTAGTCGGCGTAGAGGTAGGGAAGCTCCACCGCGTCCCTGATTGCCTCGATCTGGGTGGAGAGTCCCCCGATATCCTCGTATCCGATGTCCGGCACTTCCTCCAGGGCAAGATCTTCCACCTCGCTCTTCGGGAGGCGCTCGAGCAGGTAGCCGGACTTCGAGTCCATCAGGATGTGGTCGCCGACCTTCAGCTTGTGGGCCTTGAGGGGATCGGCGATGACCCCGACTTTTTCCTCGTCGGCGCGGAGGGTGACGATCGCGCGCGATTCGTCCAGGACTTCCTTGAGCACCACCACGTCGCCCTGGATCTCGTAGCCCGCAACGTCGATCACGTTCAGCCCCTCGTTGAGGATCATCTCCTGGCCTGGCTTGAGCGACTCGGGCTTGATGGACGGGTGGAGGTTGACCTTGACCTTCCGTCCATGGGCGAGGACGTTGACCGTCGAATCCTCGTTCGGCGAGAGGAAGACGCCGTAGGTGGACGGCGGCGCGCAGAGCTTGTCCACCTCTTCCTTCAGGGCCGTGATCTGCTCCCGCGCCTCGTAGAGCGCGTTCACGAGCTTTTCATTCTGATTGAAGGCCTGGACGAGCTGGCGGTTCGCCTCCCGGAGCTTGTTCTCCAGGATCATGAACTCCCGGGGCGCGTCTTCGAGCTTCTTCCGGAGATGGCTCGCTTCCGTTTCAAGCGAGCGGACGTAGGATTGAAGGTCGTTCACCTGCACCTCGTACTCGTTCAGCCGGCGGCGGTAGCTGGAGTCCGACATAGGAAGAAACTTTGAGAGCCCTTTGATCCCCTCTGGAGAGGGCTCTCGGTTGGGATTTCCCTTTTTCTCGATCTCCTTCATCGCTTCCTGCCTCTCGTGTGACACGCCTTCTCTCGCATCCGCGCTGCATCACCGCCGCGCGAAGACATTTGCTTTAGAAGGTGACTCAGTATAGTGGGCGGCTGAAAAAAAAGTCAAGGGAAAATCCGCCAAATTGACTCAGGAGGGCGCGAAATCGCTCGCCTTTTGTCATTTCACGATTCATCTGATTGAGCATCTCCGCATTCTCTCCGCGCCGGCTCGGCTCACCGCCGTGAGAGTGCAACGAGTGTGCCACTGCCCCCGGTTTTCAGTCGCTCCAAAGGCGCGTCGCCACAGCGTTCCTTCCGCTCTTCGCCCCTGTGCTCTTCATCGCCACCGGCAACATTAGCCGGGGCGGGTAACTCTTTGCCGCTTGCCGCGCCGGCTCGCGATGCGGAACAGCTTGACCAAGCGCGTGCGAGCCCCGTATAACAAAGCCATGTCTCTGGCGCGAACGTGCCGATGGAGCCTTTCCGGGGTGGCGGTTCTTCTCCTCGGTGCTGTCCTTGCTCTTCAGGCGTCAGCTCAGGGCCGCCGCGAGCTCAGGGTCGGGGTCATCGGTCTCCCCGGCATTGTTGATCCTGCCACATCCGTGGACGGGGCAGTCCCGCTCATCGCGCGGCAGGTCTTTGAGACACTGGTCCAGTTCAGCGAAGGGACCAGTGACATCGAGCCGGCGCTGGCTGTCTCGTGGAGCGTTTCCAAGGACGGGCTCGTCTGGAGCTTCCGCCTCAGGGAGGGGGTCCGCTTCCACGACGGGACGCCTCTGACCGCTCATCACGTGGCCGCCGTCTTCGAGCGCCATCTCTCCCAGGACCACCCGCTCCATCCTGACCCCCCCGCCGTGTGGCCGCGTCTTCTGAGGGGGCTTCCGGGGGTCGTGAAAGAGGTGAGGGCGGCCGATGCGAAGACCGTCCAGATCGCGCTGGTCCTTCCCTATGCTCCCCTTCTCACGGTCCTGGCACACCCCGCCTTCGGGGTGGTTCATGCGGCGCCCGGAAGCGGAGGGGCCATCAGGTGGCTCGGGACGGGCCCGTTCCGTCTGGGAGATATCTCACCGGGGCGCATCGTGCTCGAACGACATGAGGAGTACTGGGGTCCTCCGCCGCGTCTGGAGAGGATGGTGTTCACCGACGTTCAGGGAGAAGATCGGGCCGTCGCTGAGCTTGATGGCGGGCGCCTTGATCTCTGGTTCTCTGACGCGCCGCCTCAGCGGAAGGACGGCGCCCGCTCGGTTCCCGGCTGGGAGGTCGGGTTTCTGGCGCTTCAGACAGAAAAAGAGCCGCTCAACCGGAAGAAGGTGAGGCAGGCAATCGCAGCCGCCCTGGACCCCGCCCTCATCGCCGCTGCCCTTGACCGGGCCGCGGTGCCGCTCCAGTCGCTCCTTCCGCCTGGGGTCTGGGGCCGCCGGGAAGGCTTTCCGATCCTCGGCGGCGATCCTGAAGGGGGAAGGCAGCTCCTGGCCGAAGCGGGTTTTCCCAGCGGAATCAAGGGGTCACTTCTGATCTCCCAGGCGCCGGGAGTTGTCAACCGGGAACGGGTCGGTGAGGCCGTGAGGGCATCGGTGGAAACCGCTGGGATCTCTCTCGATCTGAGGAGCGAGCCTCCTGAGGCGGCCGCACAGATCTCAGAATTCGGAGACCACGAATGGGTGCTGACAGAGGCCCGCGTGTGGGGAGGCGACCCCCACCTCTTTCTTTACCCGCTTTCAACCAGCGAAGGGGCGGTGAAGGGGCCGGGCGCTCTCAACCTGTCGTTTTATCGGAATCCCCGGATGGACGACCTCCTGATAAGGGCCAGCCAGCTCGCCTTCCGCCCCGAGAGGCAGAGGCTCTACCAGCGCGCCCAGGCGATTCTGGCTGACGAGCTGCCGTGGATCCCTCTCTACGTGAGGTTGAGGTGGGCTGTGGCGGGGCCGGCAGTGAGGGGCCTCAAGCTTCATCCGAGCGGCTTTCACCCTCTTGACAAGGTCTGGATCGAGGCAGACCCCGCGGGCCTTCAGCGATGAGCATGCGGCGCTCGGCTCTGCTCATCTGCGCTCTCTTGCTTCTCTCGCCGTCTTGGGCTTTCGCCCAGAAGAAAGGCGGGACGCTCCGCGCCGTTTTCGGGAGCGATCCTCCCACCCTCGATCCCGCCCAGGCCACAGACACCACCTCGTCAGCGGTGATCCGGCAGATATTCGACGGGCTTCTTGAGCTGGACGAGAAGTTGAACGTCATCCCATCTCTCGCGGAGCGCTGGGAGGTATCGAAGGACCTGCGCCTCTACACCTTCAGCCTCCGTCGCGGCGCCAGGTTCCACAACGGCCGCGAGGTCAAAGCCGCTGACGTGAAGTACTCGTTCGAGCGGGCGGCTCGCGGCAAGCGCCCCTGGGTCTTCGAGAAGATCGCCGGGGCGCGCGAGCTGATCCGGGGCCAGGCGAAGGAGATCCGGGGGATCCGGGTCATCGACGACCTTACGGTGGAGATCGCGCTTGAGCGCCCCTTCGCCCCCTTCCTCCATCTCGTCGCCTACGACGCCGCCTCGATCGTGCCGCGCGAAGAGGCGGAAAAGCGCGGCGCGGCCTTCGCGAGCCACCCGGTGGGGACAGGGGCTTTCCGCTTCGTCTCGTGGCGGCGGGACGATCAGGTCGTGCTGGAGGCGTTCAAAGAGCATTTCCGCGGGGCCCCGTCTCTCGACCGGGTCGTGTTTCGGATCATCCCGGCGGAGATTACCCGCTTCAACGAGTACCGGGCGGGGAACCTGGACGTGAGCGACATTCCCACCGGTCATTGCCGCGCCGTCCAGGCCGACCCCGTGTTGAAACACGAGGCGGCGGTCTGGCCGATCCTGGGGACCCATGCCGTGCGCTTCAACGTGGAGAAGCCCCCGTTCACAGACCGGAGGGTGAGGCAGGCGTTCGGTCACGCCATCGACCCGAGCGGCATCGTCCAAGGGCTCCTGGAAGGGTGCGTGGTGCCGGGGAAGGGGATCCTCCCGCCGGGCATGCCGGGGTTCACCCCCGACGTGGCGGGGACCCCATTCAACCGCGAGAAGGCCCGCCGTCTCCTGGCCGAAGCCGGCTATCCCGACGGAAAGGGGCTCCCGCCCGTGACCTACCACTTCAACACCAGCGATCTGAACCAGAGGATCGCCGAAATCCTCCAGTCTCAGCTCAAAGAGGCGGGAATCCGGCTCGAGCTGCGCCGGCTCGACTGGGCCGCCCACATCAAGGTGGTGGACGAGGGCGGTGTCATGGTCTTTCGCCAGGGGTGGATCGCCGACTACCCAGACCCGGAGAATTTCCTCACCGTGTTGTTCCACTCGAGAAACATCGGCGCCGCCGGGAATACCTCCCGCTACCGGAATCCGGCCCTCGACCGTCTCTTCGACTCGGCCGACGCGATGGCGCCGGGGCCCGCCCGCTTCAAGAAATACCAGGATGCCGAGAGGATGATCCTCGAAGACGCCGTCTGGGTGACGCTCTACCACTACACGAGCCGCGCCCTGGTGAAGCCGTGGGTCAGAGGGCTCGAGCGCTCGCCGCTCTCCTCGGCCCCCGAGTTCCTCGCTCCCCTCCGCAAAGTCTGGCTCGACAAGTAGCGGCGATTTCGACCGCGACCAGCATATAATGCCGAGAAGGGTTTTTATGATGCTCTTGCGGCGGATCGAGTTGGTTGGCGACGAAATGGCGGATGTGCTTCGCGCTAAATCCGGGATGGAACGCCTCCGGCTCGCCCACGAAGCCTGGGAGCT
Organism: uncultured bacterium; assembly: GCA_964642915.1. Classification (GTDB taxonomy): domain Bacteria; phylum Methylomirabilota; class Methylomirabilia; order Rokubacteriales; family CSP1-6; genus CAZXPE01. The sequence goes on from CAZXPE010000005.1 coordinate 10,666, forward strand.
GGCGCGGGATCGACTCACGGCGTTTCTCAGCGCGCGCCATCCGGAATGGGATCAAGAGGAAGTTCGGAACCAAGTGGCGAAACGACTCGCTCATGAATCAGGCTGAGCTGCTCAGCTATCTCGTGGAGACGTTCGAGGCGCTCGGTATCGACTACATGATCAGCGGATCACAGGCGTCTATCTACTATGGGGAGCCCAGATTCACTCAAGATATCGACGTGGTGGTCGATATCAAGCCTTCGCACGTCCCATCTTTGCTCGGCCGATTTCCATCCACGGAGTTTTATCTGAACGAGGAGGCTGTCCGCGAAGCTATCAGGGATCGTGGCCAGTTCAACATCATCCACCCGGCCTCCGGATTGAAGATTGATGTTGTATTGAGGAAGGACACGCCCTACGATCGTGTCGAATTCGAGCGCCGCCAGCGTCAGCCGATTCTCCCGGGTAAGGACGCCTGCTTCGCGCGGCCTGAGGACGTGATCCTCTACAAAATGCTCTACTTCCGTGAGGGCGGATCTGAGTTACACCTGCGCGACATCGCGGGCATGCTGAGAATTTCCCGGAGCGAGATCGACACCAAGTACGTGGCTGAGTGGGCGCGGCAGCTTGGCCTCAGTGAGATATGGAAGGCGATTCTTCACCAAACCCAGGATGGGTAAGGAAAGAGACGCCGCCGAGATGATCCTTGAGGACGCCGTCCGGGTGATTCTCTACCACTACTCGATCCGCGCTCTGGTGAAGCCGTATGTCAAGGGGCTCGAGCGCTCTCCGCTCTCCTCGGCCCCCGAGTTCCTCGCTCCCCTCCGCAAAGTCTGGCTCGATCGTTAGCAGCGAAACGAGATAGTGGAGCGACTTACTTTCTTAACAGCACAACGCTTTCCCTCGCTGGTTCTCTCTTGAAGCGCGCCATCTGCTGGGCGCTGTTTCCGCGATATCGGATTACCCAGGTGCCTTCCCGGGTGTATCCGAGTTCCTCGGCTATTTGAGCGAGATATTCGTCTACTTCCACCATGACACCTGCGTGGCGCACGTTTCCCACCACAAACGCAAGCCGAGAACCTTTAACGAGGTGGGGTCTGAGCGCGCGGAGGGTAAGAAACAAGTCCTGAAAGTACCCGTCGATCATGGATGGGACGCGCCGGTCAGTGATCGGAGCCCTCTCAAGTTTTTTGAGAGTTTTTGCCAATTGAGGCGGTGGGACATAGTTGCCTATAGACTCGTTCGGGGCTTTGGCCTCCACATGCGACCGAAAAGACCTGTACCGGAGTTCCTTCAAACGGTCTCCGTCACAGAACGCCAGGAGAAGCTCAGGAGCAAAAACGCGGGAATAATCATGGCGGTTCGGGTAAGGCGGAGAACAGATCACGGCGGATATTTTACCAAGGCGGGCGGGTGGAACCCGGGCATCGGTCTGGACGACCTGCCACGCGGCGGATGTGTTTCTATGCGTAGATCGTGTGCGGAGATCTGAGGTCATCACTCCGACGACTTGATCCATTCGCTCAAGCAAGTCCTCTCCCGATGGTCGTTTCCGAGTCCATCGAAGCCAGCCGCCGTCTGACTGGGCTCGGCAGACCTGCCGCACGGCCCGCAGAGAGGCCAACTGAAAAAAGTCCCGGGCTTGCCGCCGTGAAACTGAGCGGATGCTGTCACGAAGAGCTAGCACCCAACGCCAGGCCGTGGGCGTGAAGGCTCGCCTGAGGAGCGCTGACTCAGGGGGAGGGGGCAGTGGGGGTCGGGAAAGGATGCGGGCCTGCATACTCTGCCACTCGGCCGCCAACTCGTCGGGCTCATGGTCTGCAATCTTGACGCGGCTGACCAAGACTGAAAGCGGAGAGACATCCAACCCCACCGCAGGTATTCCATAGTCCTTGGCGACCACAAGAGTAGTTCCTGCCCCCACAAAGGGATCGAGGATGCGGTCGTCAGGTCCAAGGCCCCATGTCTCAATCAACTTTTCAACCAAGCTGTGGGAATAGCTGTGAGGAAAAGTAAACCAGCGGTGGATCGGGGACTTCAGGAGCGGGAGGGGTTTGGCCATCCAGGCCCAGTCCGTTCTGTCTACGTACCCCCTCGGAAGTCGGACCACACCTTACCCCCGCCGTTCGTGTCCGATGGCCTGATAGGCGGGGCGAGGGAACTTGATCTTGATCGGCTGGCGATAGATGGGGTGGGCGAGGAGCAATTCCCCCTTGTCAAGTCGGGTCAAATGCACTTTCACATCCTGGGGGATAAACCGATACGCGGCATCCGAAAGCTCAGAGGAATCACTGCGGCCGATGGCACGAGTTCCACAGTTGCCAACGACTTGGGGATGCACCTCACTCATAAATTGCTCGGCGGAGATAAGCACCACCCCCAGGGACCGGCCCCGGGCCGCAATGTCCAAGACAAAGTCCACGATGGATGACTCGCCGCGGCCGCGTGAGGACGGCGCGTATTTGTTCAGCTCGTCCACGAACAGGAGGATCTTATCAGGGAGGTCGGCTTGCTCATCTATCGTTGCCTCGGCATACATCCCGTAGACTTCCTGGATGATGTGGCCGAATACCAAGGCCCGTTCCTCGTCAGTGAGCTTCGCGATGTCCACCACATAGGTCTGACCACCTTTGATCTTCCTGATCTCCTCACCCAAGTTCACAGCCTTCCGGGCCGCCCGTTGTTGGACGAACACGCCAGACTGCCGGTTTCTGACCACCCTCCGCAAGATGCGAACAAAGCGACCAACTGAAGAAGCCTTTACCTCTCCGACTGCCTTCGGAACGCCTGCCGACATCAGGGGCTCGCCATTCAGCAGATGGTCCCAGGTCCGCACCTCCTTCCACTTCGGTTCCTGGTTGATGACTCCCTGCTGCACCTCTCCGATCAGGGCTCCCAGCGTGTCCCACGGATCGGGAACGCGGATAAGGAGGTCAAGCCCTGGCCCTGGATTGGAGCGGTTGCCTACGACATCCTCCAACGAGTAGGCATAGGTCTGAAACTGATCCGGCGGTTCCCCGAAGCAATTGGGGAGCCCCGTCGTCTGCGTGTCCTTGCCCCAAGGGAGGAGATAGCGAACATTCCTGAATGGCTGAGGCTTCAGCCCGATCGCCTCCCACATCTCGTGGTCCTCGGGCCTGAATCCTTTCACTGGCTTGTCGATGACCAGGAGATCGTTCTGCTTTACGTTCAGAAGCACGACGGCGATGTCTTCCTCGCCCACTGTCTGGAGGATCGCCTGGATCAGGAACATCGCGTAGGAGGTCTTCGTGGCGAGGCCGGAGATGCCGGCGATGTTGACATGGGCCCCCTCCGGCCCGAGCACGTAACGCGCGTCTAAGTACACACGCGCATGAGTCCCGTTTGACATGGTGATGAGCCCGGCAGGGATGCGTTCCTCCTCGGGCATCTTGTCGATGCCGAGCGCCGCGTGGATGCCCGCCTCATCCGCAAAAGTCACGGGCGACTCGCTCTGCACCGGCATATAGATGTCCTTATCGTTGGCGAGCACGCCCACTTCGGCCACGTTGGCACCCTGCCTCGGGGTATTGGCAACCTCGGCCACGTTCCCGAAGTCGTTGGAGATGTAGTTGGAGAGGTGCGAGGGCGCATCGGTGACCTGCCGGATGTTGGTGACGAGGCCGAAGGTGCGGCTACCCTCGACCTGCTCGGCCTCGATGATGTCGAAAGGGTTGGCCACGACGCCCGGGCCAAGCCAGAACCAGAAGCGTTCAGACGAGTTCGGTTCGCGTTCGGTGGCCGACGCCCGGCCAATCGGTGAAGTCTTCTTCTCTTCCGTCATAGATCCACTCCTTCCTTACGGGCGACTGACTCTGGCCTTCTCGGGCCAACGGAGTCCAGCCTTCAGGGCTTCCGGAGAAAGGAAACTGTTCTTCACGGCCTGCTCGGCCAGAAAGATCGCATAGAGGTGGGCGTGCCAGCGGATGTCTTTTCCATGGGGCGTCTCGGAGCGCTCTCCTACCAAAGCTCTCGACAGCTCGTCGATCAGGTCGGAAGGGACCGCCTCCCTTGACGGATTTGGATACTCCACCTTTACCACCCCCATCAAGGGGTAGTCGAGGTGTTTCTGGGGGCGGATGCGAACGTACCAGACTGCTACCGTGCCTGAAAGCACGCTGAAGGCCGCCGTCCGATGCGCTTCGGGCAGATCAGCCAGGAGTTGATAAAGATTAAAGGTCTTTTTCCCTCTTCCGTCCTTGACGCTGAACTGCGGCTCGCGGCTAAAAGACTTGGCCACCCCGAGGAACTGACGGCCTTCCCGCCACTCTCGGAATTCACTGCCTAGACCCCCGTCGAGAACCAACCAGTGATCCTCTAATCTCGAAAGCTCACGGGCAATGTCCCATTCGAGCATCCGCATCCGCCAGTTGGCTTTATGGGCAGCCTTGGAGCGAGGCTCCTTCACCCCGGTCCCTGTGGTGTATGCGTCCTCCTCTTTGAGGTTCACAAAGTCAAATCGCGCCCCCGCCCGCTTGACGGTCTCCTCAACCTTGGGCCCGAAGGAGACCGCATCTCGATCCATCAGAAGGAGCAGCTTGTGGGCCGACTTTCCCACATGGACCTGGCCGCCATCCTCGCGGAACACCGCAACAGCCCCGATCTGGGCGACGTGAACCGGGGTCTGACGGTCCCCTTCAACAGCCGTCCCGATGAAATATGTCCGAGCGGAACCGTCGAGGAAGTAGCGATAGACGTGTTTCTCAGGTCGGTAGAGCGGTGGGACAGAGACATAGGTCGCACGATTTGGCGCTTCGATCAGCACGTCCAGGATCTTGTCATCTGTTCCTGTCCTGATGCGGTCGTAAACTTCATCCTGATCCGGCCGCATGAGATCTTCCAGCGCCTGCCCCGTCGCCGGGAGAATTTCGGCCTCCTGGGCGATGACTTCTAACGCGGGACGAAGGCCAGAAAATGGGTTAGGCATCTTCGGCAAGAGCTTCTTTCTTACTCTCGTAGTTTTCGCATCTTTGCTTTTGCAATTCCTCCACCTCTTTCGTACGTCGCATCAAGCAAAGTGGCGTCGTTCACCATTGAATATTTCACCTTCGCTCCATTTGGCAGATTCAGAAACAAGCCATCTTCAAGCACCTTCCCTTTTACCCGACGCCAATTTCTTTGAATATTCCATTCCACAGAATCTCCCCATGCATAGACCACTGTTGCTGTCGGTGGTTTAATTTCCTCGACCACCAAAATATGGGAGAGCTTGCCGTCCCAATTTCCTTCCCATTTTCCCAGTAATTTGGTAATCCTTCGAGGGACACGCTTTTGAGGGATTGCTATTGACAGGTCATCCGGAAGAGGTACCGTTACCGGGTTTATTCTAAGAGCTGAAAGAGCCGCCGGGATTTCCTTCCTTAGGATTTTATAGCCATCGGCGTTGTCCTTGTAGAGGATGTGACGGAGTCGCTTTAAGTCGAACGGAATGTCTTTGGAGGACTGCGCCAACGAAATGACCTTCTTCCCAATAGTGTGAACTATGCCCAGCTCGTAAAACACGTTCGGATTTCTCTTGGACAAATCTGCTATAACAACTGCAGAGGAATTAATACCTGTCCAAATATCCTCCATCACGTCTTGCCCGTACATGTTATCGGCCCTAATGCCTTCAAGGCCGTAATCCTTTAAGATGTCCCGAATAATTATCCAGATTCTTTCAGACCATTCTTCTCTGAACGGCATTAGGATGAAGCACTGTCGGCTCTTCGCCTTAAATTGTCTCTGCTTCCATATTGGTGCAACCTTAATAGCAGCTTTCATCGCCATACCTGCTTAATCTTTCATAAGAGACAAACGAATTTCCGCAAGTTCCTCGTCGGTCAGGTTCCAGAGTTTGGCGGCGACTTGGTCCACTTCATCCCGGATACTCTTGACTTTAGCGTCATCGCCAGAGGCAGCGGCCTTGTGCGCAGCCTCAGAAAGCTCCGCCAGCCTCAGATGGACGCGGTTCCTTTCTGAAAACTCCGGGATGCGGACATTCTTGAGGATGTGGGGATCGGGATGGAGCACAATATAGTTTCGGATGGCCAATCTCACCGCGCTTGCGTTCAGGACTGCGCACAGATAGTGTGCTTGATCCTTCTTCTCGCTGGGGATCAAGATGCAGGTGTGATCTGGAACGGTTGGTCTTCGACCCTCAGTGATTTTCACCGGTCCTATTACCGCCGCGTCAAGGTCGTTGGACACTTCCCGCCAGACAACCTTATACGGAGCGAAGGTGTAATCCCCGATGTTGAACATCGTCCAGAACGCATCGTCTTCGGTGAAGTAACGCCGATAGGCGGCACGCACTCTGAGAATCTTCTCGAACTTGACGAAGTAAGAGTAAGCCTTTGGATAATCCCGTTTCATCCTGGGTACAGAAATGCCCGTCCGTGTCTTGGGGTCTTGAGCCATGATGAGATGGGCTGAGGGTTCCGCCTTCCACCGATTCACGTCGCGGCCTCGGAGAAGGGGATAGAGAAGATCGGCTTCGATGGCCGCCTGAGTACTCTCGACTTTCCGCTTTGCTCCCTCGGTAATGTTGGAGATAATCGCCAGACCCCCAGGCCGAGTACCCGTGATCTCGACCCAGTACACGCCATTGGCGCCACCGGTGAAGGACCCGGCATACGCTCGATACTCTGAGGGGCCGAGAATGCGCCGGATGGCGCGGAGCGCCTTTGGCTTTGCGGCGATCCAAGCTGAGGTCTTGTCCTTGGCGTCCACGGGCTCGGCATGCCATCGCCTGAAGGTGACCAGTTCCTTCGTGACCTCCTCATACGGGGTATCAAACCCGATGGCGCTCCCCCGGCCCTCCTTCTTCTTGACGCAGTAGGAGTATGACACTGGGTAGCGCACTGGGTACCCTTTGCCAAACACAGCCACGCTGGTCCGGTTCGTGGCTCCTTCGAAGGGCTTCAGCTCCACCATGTCTTCAACCACAAGCGGTCCCACAGTGGTTTTGTCGGGAAGGACGAAGCGGCGGAAGCCCTGCCCGGCCCCTGAGGTTTTGAAGAGGCTCTGAGAGAGGACAAAGCCAAGCTTTCCGCCACGCATCAAGTACTTGTCCATGGAGACGTAGGTCATCAGCATGGAGATGTCTTTCTTCCCCTTGCCCAGGATGGTGTCCATTCCGCCGTGAGGAAAGAGGCCGTACTGCTGCCAGGTCGCAATGGAGCGCTGACGGTACTCGTCGGGAAGGTTTTCCCAGTTGACCCAGGGGGGATTGCCGATGATGTAGTGGACTGGCTCCAAGAACAGAGGCGCAAAGCTGTTTTTAATGATTCGGGCCCAGACGCCGTTGAGGCCCTGGCTGTGGTAGTCGGCCAGCCGCCGATATAGCGCCGTCAGGGCTCCGCTGGCCGCCTCCAACTCGCTCTGGTAAACATCGATCGTGCGGGCTAGGCGCTCAAGAAATGCCTCCTCACCGACTCTGGATTCTACCGACTCGTCGAGGATGTTGGCCAGGGCCTCCATCCGCTCTTTGGTGGCGAAGGTCTCCGGCACATCGAAGACGCCTACCGAGGTTTTGAGCTTGTAGAGGCCGTTGTCGAAGAGCCCTTCCCCCCTCGTTGGCGTCAGCACCGAATCGCACTGGTACACGGGGATGTCTATACCTTCTGGTCCAAGACGCTTGGTCTCTTTAAGCAGGTCGCCCAGCGCCAGAATGTAGTTGGTGCGGGCTGCGATGACGGCGAGGGGATTCAGGTCGAAGCCGATGACGTTCTTCCGGATGGCGTCCAACGTTTCAGTTGGCCCCATCTTTCGCCGGAGGGCTTCTCGCTTGATGTGGTTAATCAGCAGGACCAGGAACGTCCCTGAGCCGCAGCCGGGGTCGAGGATGCGCTTTGTTGGATCGCCCAGATCACGCCCAACCAAGGTCTGCCGGATGAGGCGCTCAGCCAACCAGTCGGGGGTGTAATACTCTCCGAGGTCGTGGCGGATCTCCCTGGGAAGGAGGTAGTGATAGAGCTTCTTCAGAAGGTCGCGGGCATGCTCGGGAGCCAGCTCCAGGGAGCCCGGGTCGTACTCGGAGAGGCGCCGGACCATCCGCTGAAGCTCATGGTGGAGGTCGTCATCCCAGGCCGACAGATACCAACCGAAGAAGTCGCCCTCCAGGAAGTTGCGGATGCCGTACTCTCTGAAGAGCCCTCCGTGCTCAAGCGAGACAAAGCTCCTCCGAAGTTCCTCTGAGGTTTCTGCGGCCATTCGGGCGAAAGGGGCCGTGCCGCCGCCCGCGTAGCGTGCCGCAGCCAGAGACGCGATCAGCTTGATCAGGAGGGCGTAGTAGGTATGGAGGGCGAAGAAGACCTTGGCGGGTTCGGTGTACTTGGGGTCGAGACCCACCCCGCGGACGAAGGCGCGAAACTCCTCTTTCGCTTCGAGGCGCTCCGACCACTCCTTGTAATCCGTGGCCTCGCTGAAGAAAAGGCGCCACTGTTCGAAGAGCGCCGTCACCAGCGGGTGTCTCGAACTGTGAAGAGTGCGGTAGATGGCTCGCACTGCGCGCTGGGCTTCGATGTTCTTTGGGCCGAAGTCCTCGATGAGGTTTTCTGGGATCAGGGCCGCACCGGCTGCCAGGGAAAAGAGAAGCCTGAGGAAGCGTTCGACCGAGCCTTGTGTGGTCGGGACCGGTTCTTCCTCCGCCCATCCCTCACCGACTCGCCGGACAAAGATGAAATACCGCCCATCCGTCGCGACGCCGGCCAGGCGGTGGGCTTCTCGGCGCTCTCGCTTCGCGATGCCCAGGATGTAGTCTTTGACCTGCTGAATGGCATGCTGATTCCCTCTCGACGACGGCTTCTCGCTCAGGGTGCCCGGGCGCTCGTACTCGATGACCAGCCGGTTATACACGGCATCCGCCCGGCCGCGGGCCACATGGTATTCCTCTCGAACATTCAGCGGGACTTGCACCTCGGCCGCGGCTTCATCGAGCAGGCGAGCAACTTCCCGGCGAAAATCTGCCTCGGTGCGGTCCGGTCTTGCTGAGGCCAAAAGGTTTTCGGCAAAGGACTGAGAGAGCCGGGAGGCAATCCTTTCCAGCACAGTAGGGTCTGTCGGCATCTGTCTCCCTATTGTCCTCTGCTCTTTGGGTGACACATTAGCGGATTCGCCCGGTGAGTCAAGCATTTACTGTAAAATAAAGCGTCATGAGGCGGCGCGGGCTTTTCCTCTTTCTCTTCTCGGTGGCGCTCGTGGGGCTCCTGGCGGGGGGGGCGTTCCTCCTGGCCAGAACCCGCCAGGCGCGAGAGCAGATCCGTCTCATCGTCGAGACCGCCCTCTCCCGGGAGCTGGAGCTGCCGGTGAAGGTTGAAGAGTTTTCTCTCTCGCTCAGGCTGAACCGGATTGAGGCCCGCCGCGCCGCCGTCCTCGATCCAGGGACAAGCCAGCCACTTCTCGAAGTCGACCGAGTCGTCGTTGACCTTGATCTCTCCCAGCTCCTGAGCGGGCGGCTTACCGTAAAGGCGGTCGCGCTCCAGTCACCGCGTTTGGCCTTCGACGACACTCAGCGGACGCGCGAGATCTTGAGCCGCGTGGCGAGCCGCCTCAGCGCCATGGCCCGCGAGAGGCCGGCAACCCGACTCCCCGTCACCGTGGTGGACGGGCAGCTCCGCTACGAGCATGGCCCTGCCGCTGCCCTCGTTGAGCTTGAGCGCCTTCAACTCTCCCTTCGGTGGGAGAGTCGAGATTCCGCCATCATACAGTTCGGAGGGGTGGCTGCCCGCGCGGCGTGGCGCGGTAAGGAAGTGATCGGCGCCGAGATCGACGGCGAGCTTCAAGCCCGGCCCGGAACGCTCGGAGTCAACACCCTCCGGGTGAGGAACGGGGAGTCGTCGCTTTCCCTTCAGGGGGTGGTGAGGGAGATCGACCGGGCCCCGGCGCTTGATCTGGCGGTGACGGGAGCGCTCTCCCTCTCTCAGATGGCATCGCTCCTCTCGCTTCAGGGCGCCTGGGAGGGACAGCTCTCAATCGAGGGGCGGCTCTCAGGCGCGCCCTTTCCCGACGGCTTTGCCGGCCAGGTGACACTGGCCCAAGGGACCATCCGCGGCCTCTCTGTGGCGCGGCTCAGGGCTGATGTCGCCTTCAGTCGCGACAGAATCGAGCTCTACTCCGTTCATGGTGCGGCTGCCGGCGGAACGCTCTCCGGCCGGATGATCTATGAGCCGTCAGACGGCCGCTACGAAGGGAGAGTTGAGATCCGTGACGTGAGAGCGGGAGAGATTCTGGAGGCGCTCGGTTACCGGACGGATATTACCGCGCGGGCGACAGGGAGCCTCGAAGGGACGGCGCGAGGAAGAGGGTGGGCGGCACTCAGCGCCAGGTTCAGGCTGGCGTCGAAGGACGTTCGCTACGGCGCGGGGGCGAGAAGCGTTGATGCCGTCCTGCGCGGGAGCGCGGCGAGGGGAGTCCTGACAGCGGATGAGCTTGTCATCACCCGGGGAAAGAGCCGGGCAGAGGGGAAAGGGACGCTCAACCTGGCGACGCGGAGCCTGGCGATGACGGTGGCCGGAAGCGTGGAGCATCTGGGCGAAGATCTCTGGCCGGTTGCTGCGGAAGGGGTCATGGGGCGCCTCGCCTTCGCGGGGCGTCTCTCCCGCACACTCTCGAATCCGCTCTTTTCAGGGAGGCTTCGCGGGGATCCGATCACTGTTCATGGCCGCCGGTTTGACCTGATCGAAGGCCCCGTCGAGGTGGAGAGGGGCCGGATCGCCTCAACCGGGCTCCGCGTCGTTGCGAGGAAGACCACGGCGCGCTTCTCCGGAGAGGCGCGCGTGGCTGACCTCCTCGCCCCCGGCCGCTGGAGAGAGAGCCTGCGCCTGGCCGGCCGCACAGAGCTCAAGGGGAGGGCCGAGGACCTCCTCTCGCTCGTTCCGGTGTCGTGGCCGCTCACGGGTCCCGTTGGGGCGTCACTCTCGTTCAGGGGGAGTTCACGGGAGCTTTCGGGAGGCGGCAAGGTCGAGATGCCCGAACTTAGAAGAGGGAACGAGCGCTGGGGGTCTCTCAAGGCGGCTCTCACCTTCAAGGGGAAGAATCTCACGGTCCCCTTCCTCGTGCTCATGGCCGGGGGTCAGAGGATCGAAGCCCAGGGGGAAATCGATCTCTCCGGCCGCTACCGTTTCTACACCTCCCCGGCAAGGCTCAACCTCGCAGCGCTTCCAGGAGCCGGGGAGAGCGGGGCTCAAGGGACGCTCGTCGTCAAGGCATTCGGGGCGGGGGAGATCGCTGCGCCTCGGATCGAGGGGACGATGGATCTCACCGGCGGAGGGTGGCGTGAGATCGCGCTCGGCGATGGCGGAGGTCGCTTCGAGCTGGAGGGGAACCGCTGGCGGTGGGAGCTGGCGTTCGAGCGCGGCTACCGCGCGCGCGGAACGCTGCCTGTAACCTTCACCGGGCCGTTTCACGCTGAGATCACCGCCGCCCAGGCCGACATCACCGGGTTTCTCGCTCCTCTGAGGCGGCCCCTTCGTCTTCCGATCAGTGCCCGTGGCGACGGCCGCCTGACGCTTGAAGGGACGCTTCCCGTCGCTGACAGCCTCACGGGCCAGATCGAGTTGACGGCGCTCTCCGGGACGCTTGGGGAGGTCCCCTGGAAGGGAAAGGGGGCGACGCGACTAACTGTGGAACAGGGCGCGTTCAAGATCGTCGCGCTTGATCTCGAAGGCCCAGACCTGTCGGTCATCGCGCGAGGGGCGGTGAGACCCAATGAGCGTCTGGATCTGGAGATCTCGGGCCGCGCTCCGTTTCCGATTCTCGCTCAGTGGGCGCCGGCCGTGGCCGGGCTCAAGGGCTCGCCGTCGGTGACAGTGAAGCTCGCCGGGCCGCCAGGTCGGCCCTCCTTTACGGGACGGGCCGATCTCAGAGGCACAGAGGTCAGGGTGAAGGCGCTCCCCTTCTGGTTCGCCGTGAAGAGCGGCGAGGTGGCGTTCGACAATGAGCGGGTCCGCTACGAGGTGAGCGAGGGAACGCTCGCCGGCGGCAGGCTCACCGGAAAAGGCGAGGCCCGCCGCGCCGAGGGCCGATGGAGCCATCAGGTCGAATTCGAGGTCGAGAAGGCCGACCTCGATCGGCTCGTCGAGCAGGCCAGGCTCAAATCTCCCTTCGCGTCGGGCGCCCTCTTCACCCGCGGCTCACTGGCGTTCGAGACAGGCGGTGACCGCCAGCCCCTCAGCACTGTGGGCGGGAGCGTGGCGCTCAAGGCGCGAGACGGAAACCTCTCCCACTACCCGGCTCTCGTCAGGATCTTCGGCCTCCTGTCGAGCCCTGTCCAGCCCTGGCGCCTCCCCGACCTCACAAAGGAGCAGATGCCCTACAGCCGGCTCGCCGGAGAGTTCACCGTCTCCAACGGCGTGATGGAGACGAAGGGGTTGGTTCTGGACAGCAAGGTGGTTCGGGCCAGCGCCGTGGGGAAGGTGTCTCTCCCTGATTGGAGCCTGGACATGGACCTGGCCGTACAGCCTCTTCAGGTGATCGAGCGTGGAATCCGCAACATCCCGATCATTGGCAGGATCATCCCCAAAGAACAGAGCCTCGCTGTGGTCTACTTCGACATGACCGGGCCGCTCGCCGATCCCCAGGTCATCATCGCTCCCGTCAAGACTCTGGGCCAGAGCGTCGTGGAGGTCCTGCTGCTTCTGCTCCGGGCCCCGGAACGCCTGCTGCTCCCCGAGCGATGATCGGCGAGCTGACTCAGCCGATACTCAAGCGGCTCCTGGCGCTGGCCCCGGTGCTCTTCGGAGTGAGCCTCCTGGTCTTTCTCCTCACGGCCATCGCCCTGGGAGATCCGGTCAGGGCCATGATGGGACAGCGCGGAGATCCCGAGGTTATCGCCGAGATCCGCAGGGAGTACGCGCTGGACCAGCCGCTCTGGGTTCAGTACACGCGCTGGATGGGGCGGCTGATTCAGGGAGACCTGGGGCGCTCCTATCATCAGCAGCGCGCGGTGACAGAGGTGATCGCCGAGCGCTTCCCCGCGACGCTCAGGCTGGCGCTGGCCGCCACGCTGATCGCCGTGGTGCTGGGGCTCGCGGCGGGATCGCTGGCAGCTCTCCGCCCGGGGAGCAGGCTCGATCGGCTCGTGATGAGCGCCGCTGTCATCGGCATCTCCACCCCCGTCTTCTGGCTCGGCCTCATGCTCTCGCTCCTTTTCTCTGTCTGGCTCGGATGGTTCCCCGTCTCAGGGTACGGGGACGGCTCGCTCTCCCATCTGGTTCTGCCGGCCCTCACTCTCGGAACGCTCCACACGGGGACCATCGCCCGGATGACGCGGTCGAGCCTCCTTGAGGTGGTCCGCCAGGAGTACATCCAGACCGCGAGAGCAAAAGGGCTCGGCGAGCCCGCGGTCATCGCCAAGCACGCTCTCAGGAACGCCCTGATCCCCGTGGTGACAGTGATCGGGATCGGCCTCGCCGATCTCCTCGTGGGGGCGCCGCTGACAGAGACGGTCTTCGCCTGGCCGGGGCTCGGCCGGATGCTGGTGGCTGCTGTGGGGCAGCGTGACCTGCCCGTGGTAATGGGAGCGGTGCTGATCTTTGCCGTCGTCTATGTGGTCGGGAACCTTCTCGTGGACCTGGCCTATCTTCTGATCGACCCGAGAGTCCGCCGTGAGACGAAATAACGCCATCCGCCATAGAGGGTTTTGCGTGGGGGGAGCGCTGATCTTCACCTTTGTTCTCTCGGCGCTCCTGGCGCCGTGGCTCGCCCCCGCCGACCCGCTCCGCGTCCCAACTGGTCTCGCCGCAGCTTCTCTCCTTCCCCCCGGCGCTTCCCACGCGCTGGGAACGGACGTCCTCGGTCGAGATCTTCTCTCCCGGGTGCTCTACGGAGGGCGAGTCTCTCTCGCCGTCGGTGTCGGCGTGGAGCTGATCGTCGCGGTGATCGGAACGCTCATCGGCCTTCTGGCTGGCTACTACGGAAGCTGGCTTGACGGACTCCTGATGCGGTTCACAGACGTGGTGATGGCGTTCCCGTCGCTGATCCTTGCGATCGGCCTGATCGCCGTCTTCGAAACGCCCGGGCTCGACAAAGTCTTCCTCGTGCTGGTGATCCTCGGCTGGACTACAATCGCCCGAGTGGTGAGAGGCGAGGTCCTCTCCCAGCGCTCGCGAGACTACGTGCAGGCAGCGAGAGCCCTCGGGGTAGGGGACGTCACCATCATCTCTCGCCACCTGCTCCCGAATTGCCTGGGTCCCATCCTCGTCGCGGCGACGATCGGTGTCGGAGGCAACATGGTGGCAGAGGCGGGGCTCTCCTTCCTGGGGCTCGGGGCCCAGGCGCCCACCATCTCCTGGGGGTCGATGCTCGCCGAGGGGCAGACCTTCCTGGCCTCGGCGCCGTGGGTGGCGGTCTTTCCGGGGCTCGCCCTCATGCTCGCCGTCCTCGGCATCAACCTCCTCGGCGACGGCCTCCGGGACCTGTTGGACCCCAGGTTCAAACAGTGACATCAGCTTCTTCATGAGCCTTTCCAGGTTCCACCACCTTCTTGCTCTCCCCATTTTGGGTATAATAGGCGTACCAAAAGTATGACTATTTGGGAGGAAGATATGGCATCCAAGGTGAAGATCACGGTGAGCGTGGATGAAGCCCTCGTTCGGGAGCTGGGAGGAGCCAGCCGCCAAAAGCGTAAGCCGAGGAGCCAGCTCGTGGAGGAGGCGCTTCGACTCTGGCGGCGCGGCCGGTTGGAGCAAGAGCTTAAGGAAGGCTACCAGGCCATGGCGAAAGAAGACCGCGCCACCGCCGAACACAATCTGGCTGCCGGGTGGGAGGCAGTGGAATGACTCTCCCGTTGCCGCGCCGTGGTGAAGTATGGATGGTGGACTTTTCTCCGAGCCGGGGGAGCGAGCAGCGAGGGGTTCGCCCCGCGGTGGTCATCCAGAACGATGTTGGAAACCGGTACGCTGCCACGACGATTGTTGCCGCGGTCACCTCAACGGTCAAACCTTATCCCGTAACAGTGCCTCTCAAGAGGGGAGAAGGCGGGTTGAAGCACTCCTCGATGGTCAATCTCGCTCAGATCCTGACCGTCGATAAGTCCCGCCTCCAGCGGCGGGTCGGAACCCTCTCTCAGGAACTTATAGAAATGGTGGATGCCGCCATCAAGATCAGCCTCGACGTTGGGTAAAACGCTCGGTCATCCCGCTGAAAGCTGATCGCTGGACTTCGCTCGGGGTTCGTGCTAGAAAAAAGAGGAGTTGCCGACAGCCCCCCAATTTCAACGGGGGGTAACTTGCTTCTTAGGGACGTCGATGCCGTCGATTCACGATACCGTCACCGAGATGATCCAGTTCGTGCTTCCCGAGCACGCGGGAGCCCCCGGTCAGATCCACGGCGGGCGCATGATGCAGTGGATCGTCACCGTGGGGACGATGGCCGCATCGCGGCTCGCCCGCGGGACGGTGGCGCTCGGGGCAATGGACGACATAGACTTCCTCCACCCGGTGAAAGTGGGAGAGATCGCCATCCTCCGCGCCCAGGTGGAGTATGTGGGGCGCAGCTCGCTTGAAGTGGCGGTGCGGGTCTTTGCCGAGAACCCTCTCACCGGCCACCGCTCTCAAACGCTCTCCTCCCATCTCGTCTTCGTGAAGGTAGACGAGCGCGCCGTGCCCCAGCCGGTGCCCCAGGCGATCGAGCCCGGGGACGCTGAGGAGGAGGCCCTCGTCCAGGCGGCGAGGGAGCGGAGGGAGCGGCGGCTCGGCCGCTTCGCCAGAAAGACGGAGCGCATGGGCGATGTTCAGGAGGATGCCGGGGATCTCCGGTGGCGGGTCGAATCATCTCGGCTCGTCCGCCCGGAGGAGGCGCTCTTCGGCAACTTCATGTTCGCGGGGAACCTCCTGACTGACGTGGACGAGACCGCTGCGATCATCGCCCTCCGCTACGCCCGTGGCCCCACCATGACGGCATCTATGGACGCCCTTGATTTCTACTCGCCGATCCGGGTGGGGGAGATCGTGACGCTCAAGGCGGGACTGAACCACGTCGGGACCAGCTCCATGGAGATCGGGGTGAAGGTGGTGGCGGAGGTGCCGTGGACGGGGGAGGCGCGCCACACGTGCACCGCGTTTCTTACTTTTGTCAACCTCGGGCTTGATTGGAGGCCGCGGCCTCTGCCGCCGTTTTCTCCCGAGACGCCGGGGGAGCGCCGCAGGTGGGACGCCGCCCTCATCCGCCGCGAGACTCGTCTCTCCCGCGTGAAGCAGTTGAAGTCATCTCTCCAGCAGGAAGGAAGGTGAGTCGTCATGTCCGGTCATTCACGGTGGTCTCAGATCAAACGGAAAAAGGGGAAAACCGACCAGCAGCGCGGCAAGCTCTTCACCAAGCTGATCCGCGAGATCACGGCGGCGGCCCGCACCGGGGGCGGAGACCCGAAAGTCAACATGAGGCTCAAAGCGGCCATCGAGGCCGCCAAGGCCGCCAACATGCCCGCTGACACGCTGAAGCGGGCGATCCAGAAGGGGACGGGGGAGCTGCCGGGGGAGTCCTACGAGGAGATCGCCTACGAGGGGTACGGCCCCGGCGGGGTGGCCATCATGGTCAGGGTCCTCACGGACAACAAGAACCGGACGGCCCCAGAGATCCGCCACACGTTCGAGAAGCACGGCGGCAACATGGGGGCCCAGGGGTGCGTGGGGTGGATGTTCGACAGGAAAGGCGTGATCCAGGTGGACGCCGGCCGGATCTCCGAGGACGACCTTCTCTCGATCGCCCTCGAGGCCGGCGCTGCCGACATGCGCCGCGTCGAAAAAACTTTCGAGATCACCACGGCGCCTGATGAAATGGAAGCGGTACGCCAGGCGCTGGAAGAGCGGGGGGTGGCCATCGCGCGGGCCGAGGTGACCATGGTCCCTCAATCCACTGTGCGTGTGGAGGGGAAGGACGCCCAGGCGCTGCTCCGTCTCGTCGAGACGCTGGAGGAGATGGACGACGTTCAGACCGTCTACGCCAACTTTGACATCCCCGACGAAGTCCTGGAAGCCATCTCAGCCGCTTAAAGAGACGGCCGGTGATGGCCTTCGGGTGATGGGGATCGACCCGGGGCTCGTCGAGACCGGCTGGGGCGTGCTGGAGGCTGGCGCCGGTCGCCTCGCTGTCCTCGACAGCGGCGTGATCTCCACCTCCCAAGTTGCTCCTCTCGACGCGAGGCTCAACGACCTTTTCGACGCCGTCCATCGCCTTCTCGACCGCTTCGCCCCGGCGCTCCTCGTGGTTGAGGACCTCTACAGCGAATACAAATACCCCAAGACTGCGATCCTGATGGGCCACGCTCGAGGGATCATCTGCCTGGCGGCGAGACAGAGAGAGATTCCCCTCCTGGCTCTGGCGCCGGCTGAAATGAAGCGGGCGGTGGCCGCCAACGGCGCCGCCTCCAAGGCTCAGGTCCAACGAGGAGTCCAAAGACTCCTGGGCCTCCCGAATCTCCCACGCCCCTCCCATGTGGCAGACGCGCTGGGGCTGGCGGTGGTCGGCCTCTCCCGCATTACGGGACGCCTTCCGGCATGATCGCCTCCCTCAGGGGGAAGCTCCGCCGCAAGCTC
Source organism: uncultured bacterium (assembly GCA_964642915.1). GTDB lineage: Bacteria > Methylomirabilota > Methylomirabilia > Rokubacteriales > CSP1-6 > CAZXPE01. Next base: position 28,176 of record CAZXPE010000005.1, read on the forward strand.
GAAGACCGGGTCATCGTCGAGTCCGGAGGAGTCGGCTACGAGGTCTTTCTTCCGCCGGTGACACTCCGCGCAATCTCCCAGACGGTGGCGGGGGACGGCGCCGACGCCGGCGAGATCCCGCTGGTGATCTACTACCACGCGACCCGCGACCAGCCGCGGCC
>CAZXPE010000006.1:0-1366 GCA_964642915.1 uncultured bacterium
GGCCTCGGCCAGCGGGAAGGTCCTCTCAACGCGGAGCTTGAGCCTTCCCGCCGCGACCCACCCGAGCACATCCCCGGCCCGCTGGAGCAGCTCCTCGCGGGCTGCGGTGTAGTGGGCGAGGGTGGGGCGGGTGAGGAAGAGGGAACCCTTCGTGTTCAGCACCTGAGGATCGAACGAGAGCACCGGTCCGCTCGACTGGCCGAAGAGCGCCAGCATTCCCCTCACGGCCAGAGAGCCGAGGCTTTTCTCGAAGGTCTCCTTGCCCACGCCGTCATAGACGACCTGGACCCCTTTCCCTCCGGTCAGCCGCTTCACCTCGGCCTCGAAGTCCCGGCTCGTGTAGAGGATCACTTCGTCGGCCCCGGCGCTCCGAGCCAGCTTCGCTTTCTCCTCCGTTGAGACCGTGCCGATCACTCGCGCTCCCCTCATCTTTGCCATCTGGCAGAGGAGGAGCCCAACGCCCCCGGCCGCTGCGTGGACGAGACAGATGTCGCCGGGTTTGAGCGGATAGGTCGAGTGGGTGAGGTAGTGGGCGGTCATTCCCTGGAGCATCGCCGCCGCTCCGTCTTTGAACGATAGGGTCGGAGGGAGCTTGACCAGACGCGCCGAAGGAACCAGCGCATGGGTCGCGTAGGCGCCCGGCACCCCCGTGTACGCAACACTGTCTCCGGCTCGGACATCGGTGATGTCGGGCCCGACCGCCTCGACCGTCCCGGCCGCTTCGAGCCCCATGGCGAGCGGGAGGGTCCCCTTGTAGATGCCGCTTCGCTGATAGATGTCTATGAAGTTCACGCCGCTGGCCTCGATCTTCACCAGCGCCTGGCCGGGGCCGGGAGCGGGGGTCGGAAGATCTTCCAACTTCATGGCTTCGGGCGCGCCGTACTGGTGGACTCTGATGGCTTTCATGGGCCGGGTCATCTCCTTTTGAGTGAGTTTAGCGCTTCTTTTCTTATACCACACCGCGGGGGAGGACCAAGAAGCGCTCAAGTGGCGGGACCTTCGTGCCGACATCTTCTCAGAGGAGCGGGACAGTGGTAAGCGGGATTTCCGCGTCGGTGGCGGGGCTTTACCAATCTTACCAGCGGATGACATCCGCCGCGCAGACGATCGCCTCTGGCGACGGCCCCGAGGAATCTCAAGTCCTCTCAGCCATCTTGGACTTGAGGCTGGCGGCCCAAGCCGCCCAGGCCAACGCCGCGGCCCTCCGCAGCGAAGACGATCTCCTCGGCACCCTCATAGACATCCTCGCCTGACCCCGTCGTCGGCTTCTTACCGCCCTGACCTCGTCACGAACTCCTGGCGCGCAAGTCCTGCCCATCGTATACTTGCCCCGTGTTTTCTCGCTCAGTTGCCCTCACTTGCCTCG
>CAZXPE010000006.1:1376-27515 GCA_964642915.1 uncultured bacterium
CTTCAGGGGACCTCCTAAAAGCCCTCGGTCTGACCCGCCTTTCACCGGCTCGGGCGGCCAAAGAGTTTTCAGCTCCCGCCCTCAACGGCCGACCCATAAAGCTCGCCGATCTCAGAGGGAAAGTGGTCCTCCTGAATTTCTGGGCCACCTGGTGTCCGCCGTGCAAGGAGGAGATGCCCTCCATGGAGCGGCTCTACCGCCGCTACAATGGCAGAGGGTTCACTGTGCTGGCCTTCTCAGTCGACTCGGAGGGGGCGTCCGTCGTTGCCCCGTTCGTCAAAACGCACGGGCTCACGTTCCCGGTGGCGCTCGACTCGAAGATGGCTGTGGCGGAGCGCTACAGGGTGCGGGGGCTGCCCACCACGTTTCTCGTTGACAGGCGCGGGAACCTGGTCGCCGTGGCCATGGGCCCGCGCGAATGGGACGGACCGGCAGCCCGCGCTCTAGTCGAGCACCTCCTCAAGGAAAAGTCGTAGATGGGGCTCGGAGAATCTCTCGGCGTCCTGGTGGCATTCTCTGCGGGTACCTTTTCCTTCCTCTCGCCGTGCGTCCTGCCGCTCTTCCCGTCATACCTCTCGTTCATCACCGGCATGTCGGTGGACCGCCTGGCGTCGGAGGCGACGGGCGAGGACCGATGGCGGGTGATCGTCAACTCGCTCGGTTTCATCGCGGGGTTCACCCTGGTCTTCGTGAGCCTCGGGGCGTCGTTCAGCGCCGCGGGGCAGTTTCTCCTGGACTACCGCGATTGGATCAGGCGGGCGGGGGGGCTTCTCATCATCATCTTCGGCCTCTACATCGCGGGGGCGTTGCGCATCGGCTTCCTCGCCAGGACCCAGCAGATCCGGATGAAGACCAAGCCGGCCGGCGCCATCGGCTCGGCCCTCGTCGGAGTGACCTTCGCCATCGGCTGGACGCCGTGCGTGGGGCCGATCCTGGGCTCGATCCTCTCGCTGGCCGGGACTGCCGAAACCGTGCAGAAGGGCGTGGGGCTCCTGCTGGCTTACTCGGCAGGGCTCGCCCTGCCTTTCTTCCTCTCGTCCCTGGCGCTCGGGTCGTTCCTCCGCTTCTTCAAGCGATACCGCCCCATGATGCCGGTCATCGAGCGGGTAGCGGGGATCCTTCTCATCGTCGTCGGGCTTCTGGTCGCGACCAACTACTTCGTTGTCCTGAACTCGTACGCGATAAGCGTGACGCCGGAGTGGCTTCTCAGAAGGCTGTAGCGCCGTGCCGATAACCTTCGCATCCTGACCAGCCTGTGGCCCGCGTCAAGGTCACGATTCCAGCCACATCGGCCAACCTGGGGCCGGGTTTCGACAGCCTGGGCCTCGCGCTGGCTCTCCGCAACGAGGTGGTCCTCGCCGAGGACGATGAGGTCTCCGTGACGATAAGCGGAGAAGGCGCCGCCCGCCTCGACATGACTGAGCGGAACGTGGTGGTGAGGGGAGCGCGGTCTGTATTCGCTCTGGCCGGGCGCCCGTTCAAGGGACTCCGGGTGTCGCTCCTGAACCGTATCCCTCCTAGCCGGGGGCTCGGATCGAGCGCGGCGGCGTGGATTGGAGGCGTCGTGGGAGCCAACGCCCTTCTTGGGAACCCTTTGGGTCGGGACGCGGTGCTCAACGAGGCCGCGCGTCTGGAGGGGCACCCCGACAACGTGGCAGCCGCCCTCCTGGGGGGGTTGACGGTCTCATGCTTGGCTGACGGCAGGGTGGTGGCCGCCTCGCTTCCTGTCCCCGCGGGTATCCGATGGGTCGTGCTGATCCCGGAGGTGGAGGGGGTGACAGCCGAAGCCCGCGCCGTCCTTCCCGAGACGGTGTCGAGGACAGATGCGGTCTTCAACGTGGGGCGGGCCTGTCTTCTCATGGCCGCCCTTGCCGGGGGGCGGACCGATCTCCTGGCCCGAGCGATGGAGGACCGCCTGCACCAGCCCTACCGCAGGCGCCTCTTCCCTTGGATGGAGGGCGTGACAGAGGCGGCGCTCGCTGCGGGGGCGCTGGGGTGCGTTCTGAGCGGCGCCGGCCCGTCGCTCCTGGCCGCCGTCGGAGAGGGGGCTGAGCGCGTGGCCGCCGCCATGGAGAGGGCGCTTGGCCGGGCTGGTATCAAGGGCGTGGCCAGGGCGCTCGACGTGGACACCAGTGGGACGGTGTGGGAAACGGCCCCTAAAGAAGGGTCTTGACGACCATCTGCGGGTCTGCTAAGGTTCACCCAAGTTTTTCCTCCCTCGGGGATTCGGAAAAGGGTTTGATTCCTCTCGGCACGATTGGATAAGCTGCCCTCCGGCATTCACGCTCATGGTCTCTGAATATCACTTTCCATCTCCCCAGCTACTGCAATTCCGCGCGCCGTCTTTTCGGGAAGAGGGGGTGAGAACGCCGGCGTCGGCCTGAACGGCCGTGTGAACCGATCAACCCATTTACCCTGAAGGAGACCACGAGTATGGAATTCCAGGACAAAGTGCTGGTGTGCAGGGATTGCAACAAGGAGTTTCTCTTCTCGGCCGGAGAGCAGTCATTTTACGCCGAGAAAGGGTTTCAGCATCAGCCGTCGCGCTGCCGGGAGTGCCGCGGCTCGCGCCGTCCGGGCGGCGGGAACAGAGTGCCACCCGGCGAGAGGCAGCTCTTCGACACCGTCTGCTCCTCCTGCGGGAAGGAGACGCAGGTTCCGTTCAAGCCCACTCCAGGCAAGCCGGTCTATTGCCGCGAGTGCTACGGTCAGCGCGGAGGCCGGACCGGCCAGCGCAGCCCGGCGGTTCTGGAGCCGTAACCTCCCGATCAGCTCCAAGCGTTCAGGCCTTTTTCGTTCTCGATCGCCGCGGGCGGGGTGAAGAGGCTTGACTCGCCGTCTGATGCGGCGGTACCATGAGCGCATAGGTCACAAAGGATTCCATTCGTGCTGAAAAGCGACCGCTGGATCACTCAGATGGCCCTCGACCGGGAAATGATCAAGCCGTTCGAGGAGCGTCAGGTCCGGGCGGGCGTCATCTCTTTCGGTCTCTCCTCTTACGGCTATGACATCCGGATCGCCGACGAGTTCAAGATCTTTACGAACATCAACACCACGATCGTTGACCCGAAGGCGTTCGATCACAGGTCGTTTGTGGACTTCAAGGGACCGGTGTGCGTCATCCCGCCCAACTCGTTCGCCCTGGGACGCTCGGTGGAGTATTTCAAGATCCCGCGGAACGTGCTGACCATTACGGTCGGAAAAAGCACGTACGCCCGCTGCGGGATCATCACCAACGTGACCCCTTTCGAGCCGGAGTGGGAGGGGTACGTGACGCTTGAGATCTCGAACACGACTCCGCTTCCCGCCAAGATCTACGCCAACGAGGGGATCGCCCAGGTCCTCTTTTTCGAGTCGGACGAGGCCTGCGCGGTTTCTTACGCGGAGAGGCAGGGGAAGTATCAGGGCCAGCAGGGGATCGTTTTGCCCACGGTCTAGGCCCTGAGAGGAGGCGTTCCATGGCTGAGCAGAAGAGGAAGGTCGAGCGGCCCAAGGGCCCTTCAGAGGGCGAAGGCGGGGCGGCAAACCCCGAGGTCGCCAAGAAGGGGAAGAAGATCAAGGAGGACCTCGACAAGCTCCTGGACGAGATCGACGAGATCCTCGAGGAGAACGCAGAGGAATTCGTGAAGAGCTACGTCCAGAGAGGGGGCGAGTAGCCGGAAATGCCGATCTACGAATACCACTGCCCTCGCTGCGGGTCTGACTTTGAGAAGCTGGTCAGGGGCCAGATCGCGGTGGCTTGCCCTTCGTGCGAGAGCCGCGAGGTACCCCGCCGGTTCTCCACGTTCGGAATCGGGAGCGGGTCAGCCGGAGTCGCGCCCGTCAGCGCGGGGGGAGCTTCGTGCAAATGCGGGGCCGGGGGGTGCGGTAGTTGTTGATCCTCGGCTCAGCCGGGGCGGGACACGGGGCCGGTTCTGGCCCCGTTTTAGTTTAAGTGGAAGGAGGTGATCACTGTTGGCCGACTCGAAGATCACCGCGCCTCCCTCGGGGAAAGAGATCAGGCTCACGAGCTACGCCGCCTGCGCCGGCTGAGCCTCCAAGATGGGGCCCGGCGAGCTCCAGGGTGTCCTGGCTGATCTGAAGGGCTGCGGCCACCCCGACCTCCTGGTGGGGTTGGGGGAGCGCGACGACGCCGCAGTCTACCGGATCACTGACGACGCGGCCGTCGTCGTTACGGTTGACTTCTTTCCGCCCATCGTTGACGACCCGTACACCTACGGGGCGATCGCCGCCGCCAACTCAATGTCAGACGTCTACGCCATGGGCGGGCAGGTGCTTCTCGCCCTCAATGTGGCGGGCTTTCCGCGCGATTTCCCCAGAGAGGTGATCGCCGAGATATTTCGCGGAGGCGCGGAGAAGGTGGCCGAGGCCGGAGGAGTGGTGGCCGGGGGCCACACGGTGGTGGACGCCGAGCCGAAGTACGGTCTCTGCGTCACGGGCCGGGTTCACCCGGAGAAGATATTCGTCAAGGGAGGATTCAAGGCCGGAGACCGTCTCTATCTCTCAAAGCCTCTCGGCACGGGAGTCATCACCACCGCGGCAAAGGCCAACGCGTGCGACGCGGCGACTCTCGACGGCGCCGTCAAGAGCATGACCAGACTGAACCGAGGAGCTTCCGAGGTGGCCCGGGAGCTGGAGGTCCGGGGCGCTACCGACATCACAGGGTTCGGCTTCATGGGCCATGCCGCTGAGATGGTCGAAGCCGCGGGCGCGGGTATCACGATTCGCGCCGGACAAATGCCGCTCCTGGACGGAGCGCTCTCTCTCGCCCGGCAGGGACAGTGGAGCGGGGGAATGAAGCGTAACCGCCGCCACGTCGAATCGACGCTTGGGGCCCGAGGGCAGCTCATCATTGACGCCTCGCTCCCCACCGAGATGGTGGGGCTCCTCTTCGAGTCTGAGACTTCAGGAGGCCTTCTGTTCTCGGTGTCGCCCGAGAGAGCGGAGACGGCGCTTGAACGTTTCAGGGCGAGGGGAGAGCCGTGCTGGAAGATCGGCGAGGTGACTTCCGAGCCCGGAATCCGAGTCCTGTGATCCGGTTCCTCTCCTCGGGGCTCTACCCTTGGCGGTTTTTAAGGAAGGAGAGTAACCGGTCGTGAAGCTGGGGAGGGATTTCAACGTCGCGGATGCGGCGGGCGGCGTTCACCGTGCCCCGGTATGTGTTGACGAAGGCGATGCAGGGCGGGCACCCCTCCAGGTGGGTTTCCAGCGCCGTGGCGGTCTCGGGAGGAAGCTCCCCGGCAAGATAGTCTGCCAGGAGATCCACTATCTCCCGGCACCGCAACATTGAAGGCGCGTCGGTCATTCCCGCTCCAGTCAGGTCGGTTTGTCATCACCTTACCACGCCGCGGAGCCGCCCGCAACGGCGGGGCAGGTCGCAGGCGTTTCAGCCGCATGGTCCTCTTCCTATAGCCGGATCTGCCGAGCGCGCTCGCTGCGCAACCGGTCGGCGCACTCGAGGAGCGCCTCGTAGTCCAGCATCGATACGAGGCCGAAAAGAGCCCCTCCGTCGATCCAGAACACTGTCCGGTAGCCCTTTCGCTCGCGTGTGAGGTAGTCCTGGCCGCGGTAGGACACCCGCCTTCCCGTGAGATCAGTCTCCCGCTCGGACGCCGGAGCTACGAAGACCGAGAGCAGGGTGCGTCCTTTCTCGTAGAGGATGTGCGCCGCTTTCCGCTCGCTGGCCGCGGCGATCCTGGCACCGACGAGCCTGATCCCCGCGGGCGAGTAGTCGGGTACCGTCACCCGGAGCCCGGCGCGTTGCCGGAGCCATTCTCTGACCTCGGCGATGTCCGAGGAGGCGAACTCTGCTGGCCGCTCGATCTGGGAGTACGCGATGTGGGTGTTAACGAGCTGCCACATCAGGGGCGTAGTCTCGCGGCCCCGCGGAAGCGCCAGGGTGATCACGAGCCCTGCGGCCAGGGCAGCCAGCGAGGGAGCAACTCCCCATCGCATCAGGGCGCCGGCTTTGGCGTGACGGCGCAGCCGAGCGACGATCCTGGCCCGTAGCTCGGGCGGCGCGGATTCCCTCGGCTGGCGCTGGAGGAGCTGGCGGAACCGGCGCTCTTGCTCCACCAGGCCCCGACAGCGCGGGCATTCGCTCACGTGGGCGTCCGACGCCACGGTCTCTTCGACCCTGAGCTCTCCGTCCACGTACACGTGCAGGGAAGCCTGGAACTCCCGGCAGTTCATTCTGACTCCTTCACGTACCCGTGCTCACGGGCGAAGCGGCGCAACGCCTGGCGGAGGAAGCGCCGGCCCCTGGAGAGACGTGACATGACAGTGCCGATAGGGCAACCCAGCGCCTCCGCTACCTCCTGGTAACTCAGCCCCTCAAGGTCGGCGAGGGTGACGGCCTCCCGGTAAGCCAGCGGCATGGTCGCAAGAGCACGGTCCACGTCCCCGTGCAAGACTGTTTGGAGGAACTCCTCCTCAGGATTCGCGCTGGCTCCGACAAGTCCGGTTCCGCTCTCCGGCGCACCCACGCCCTCGGCGTGGGTACCCGCCCACGCGGACAAATCCTCTTCCGGCACCTCTCGTCCGGCGCGCCGCGCGCGATTCAGATAGGTGTTCCTGAGGATCCTTAGGAGCCAGGCTCGGCAGTTGGTTCCGGGATTGAACCGGTGGAAGTTCCTGAACGCCTTAAGATATGTCTCCTGGACGATATCTTCGGCTTCCGCACGGTTGCGCGTGAAGCGGAGGGCGCTCCGGTAGAGCGTGTCCAGATGGACCAGCGCCACCTCCTCGAACTCCCGGGTTCTGTTACTCCCAGTGGTCCAGCGAATGCCCTACCCTCCTTCTTAGGCTCATATATTAAACCGTCGGCAATGGAAATATATTCCCGTTAAAGTCAATAATTTGGGGCCGGCTTGGAATATTCGCTTGGAGGGGCGTGTTTTAATTACGACAAGGGGAGTGTAGTCACGACGGCGAAAACGCAGGCAGGCTCGTGTTACCCGTGCGTTATTACGAGAAGGGAGGAGAAAGCATGAGAACGGACTGTCGGTTAAACGCGTTGGCCCTGATCGTCACTGTCGCGCTGACCGTGCCGGCCCTGGCCCAGGAAAAGAGCCGTCCGGCGGCGGCCAATCCGTGCGCCTCCAAGCAACCCGCCGCTGCGGCTCAGAAGGTTGACCCCAAGCTCGTGACCCGTCCCAAGGGGACCAAGCTGGCCGCCGGAGACAAGACACTGGGCGAGCGGCTTTGGAAAGACGTCAAGCTGAGCACCAACGGGATGTCGTGCGCCACCTGCCACACCGGCAACGCCAACTTCAACGCCACCTTCGCCAAGCCCTACCCCCATCTCGTCGCCATGGCCAAAGAGAAGGGGGGAGTGAAGCAGGTCAGCGTGGACGAGATGGTCCAGTTCTGCATGGTCGTCCCCATGGCCGCCAAGCCCCTCCCGTGGGACTCGAAAGAGCTGGCGGCACTGAGCGCGTACACGCTCGAGGTGCAGAAAGGCTTCAAGCCGGGCAAGGGCGCGGCCAATCCGTGTGCCGCAAAAAATCCCTGCGCTCCCAAGAATCCGTGCGCGGGTAAAAAGTAGTCGCTCTCTTCGCGACCTGGAAATCTGTTCGAAGACGTGAGGGAGGAGTGATCTCGGGTAGAATGGACCCGATGCTCCTTCCCTCACGCCTGACTGTTCTGATCACAGTTTCCCTCATCCTTGGCGCAGGTGTCGTTCTCCCCGGGAGCGCGGCCCGGCGAGAGTGGGACGAAAAGGCCCAGATCAATTTCTTGCGTGACCACTGGCGGCTTCCCGTTCCTCTTCAGGGGAAGCCTCCTGCCACGTGGAATCCGCTCGAAGCGTCTCTATCTGCGGAGAGCTGCGGAAAATGTCCCCCCGCCCAGCTCGCCGATTGGAAGACGAGCCTCCACTCTCGGAGCATGGGACCGGGAGTGAAAGGACAGCTCGTTGAGATGCTCGGGAGCGACCCCGAGTCGGCTCTTCAGTGCTACACCTGCCACGCACCGCTTTCAGAGCAGCAGGAGAAGATCCGAGCATCCTCGGGCCGCCTTATGGTGAACGGCGCGTTTGATCGGGAGCTTCAGAGCGAGGGGCTCACCTGCGCCGCGTGCCACGTAAGAGGTCATCAGCGCTTCGGTCCTCCGGGGCGCGACGGCTCGCTCGAGAGTGCAGCGCCACGAGCCCGGCTTCCTCACAACGGCGCGACTCGGACCCCCGCCTTTCTCAGATCCGAGTTCTGCAAGGAGTGCCATCAGTTCCCTCCTGACGGCTTTGCCCTGAACGGCAAGCTTCTCGAGAACACCTACAACGAGTGGAAGGCCGGGCCGTTCGCTAAGGAAGGGGTCCAGTGCCAGGAGTGCCACATGCCCGATCGGCGCCACCTCTGGCGCGGGATTCACGATCCTGAAATGGTGCGCTCCGGCCTCACCATCGGCGTGGAGAGCCCCCGCGGGCGCCACCGGGTAGGAGAAACGGTGGCTGTGACCCTCACAGTGACGAACAGCGGAGTTGGCCACGCGTTTCCTACTTATGTGACGCCGCGGGTCGTCGTGAGCGGCGAGATGCTCGACACTTACGGTAAGACAGTTGCCGAGAGCCGCGAGGAAGCGGTGATCGCCAGGGAGGTGCCTCTGGATCTCTCGACAGAGCTGTTCGACACGCGCCTCGCTCCGGGGCAGAGTCTCGTCTTCAGGTATCAGCGTCCGGTGGTCCGGGCAGGGCTCCGTCTTCGGCTGGCCATCACCGTTTACCCCGATCACTTCTACACCAGATTTTTTGAGTCTCTCCTGGTCCAGGGAGCGGGGAGGGGGACTCCCCGGATCCGGGAGGCGTTGGCGGCCACGAAGGCGTCGGCCTTCACGCTCTTCTCCCGTGAGATCATGCTCGATTGATTGCCCTTTACCCTCCCCATCGGGAGATAGACGCCTACCTGAACCTCTACCGCAAGCTGGCCGGGGCGGGTTGCGGTTCCCCGCGTGAAAGGGTTCGTTGACTGAAGGAGGAACCGCCTCCATAATGAGAGTGATGCTTTCCGACGAGCCGGGCGACCTGAGCGGAAAGGGACATCAAGCTGTCCAGGAGGCGCGGGTCCGCGAGTTCGTCGCGGAATTTCATTCGCTCAAGACCGAGGTTCAGAAAGTCATCGTCGGCCACGACGATGTCATTACCCACGTTCTGATCAGTCTCTTCGCCGGCGGCCACGTCCTGCTTGAAGGGGTCCCGGGCCTCGGCAAGACTCTCCTCGTCAAAACGCTCGCTGAGGGGCTGGATCTCTCCTTCTCCCGGATTCAGTTCACCCCCGACCTGATGCCCGCCGACATAATCGGGACCAACATCATCCTGGAGGACCCCGACGGGCGCCGCCACTTCCGGTTCCAGCACGGCCCGATCTTCGCCCATATCCTGCTGGCCGACGAGGTGAATCGGGCCACACCAAAGACACAATCCGCCCTTCTTGAGGGGATGCAGGAGGGGAGCGTCACTGTCTCCGGCATCTCTCACCGCCTCCCGTCGCCGTTCTTCGTCCTGGCCACACAGAACCCCATCGAGATGGAGGGGACCTACCCGCTCCCTGAGGCCCAACTGGACCGTTTTTTGTTCAAGCTGAAGGTGATGTACCCGGCGCTCGAGGAGCTGAATGAGATCATCGAGAGGACCACACGCGCGCGCGACCCCGAGGTCGTGCGCGTCATGGACGGCCCGGCTGTGATGTCGTTCAGGGATCTGGTCCGCGAGGTGCCTGTCGCCTCCCATGTCCGGGACCTGGCGTCTCTCATCGTGCTGGCGACCCATCCCAAGTGGGAGCGCGCCCCCGACGTCACCCGCCGCTTTGTCAGGTACGGATCGAGCCCGCGTGGCGCTCAGGCCCTCGTGCTGGGAGCGAAAGTCAGGGCGCTCGCCGAAGGGCGTTACAACGTCAGCGTCGAGGATCTCAGGTCAGTGGCCCTCCCTGCGCTTCGACACAGGATCATCCTCAACTTCGAGGGAGAGGCGGAGGGGACCGACGTCGACCAGTTGGTCGGCCGTGTGGTCGAGACCGCTCTGGAGGAGAGCCGGCGCGGCAAGGAGCTGTTTCTCCGCTGACACGGCCAGGGAGAAGAGGGCGATGGAAACAGAGGCGGCTCTCCAGCGCTTGGTCGGCGGGGTCGCCCGGACCGTCAGACGGCGGCGAGCCGTCTTCTACGGCCTGCGCGGGACCTTCTACGGGGCTTTCCTGGCACTGGTCCCGCTCCTGCTCAAGGGAATTCTTGGCCCTGTCGCCTCAGCGATAGCGGGAGGTTTGATAACGCTCGGCGCCGCTGCCGGCGCCGCTTTTGGGTATTTCCTCGGGGTGCCGCCCCGCGAGGCCGCGCGCCTTGCGGATAGGGCGTTTGACCTGAAGGACCGGACAGCGACGGCGCTGGAGTGGAGCGGTCGCTCTGACAGAAGCCCGCTCGTGGCGGTTCTAGTTGAGGATGCCGCCGCCAGGCTAAGTGGCCTCGACCCGAGCAAGGCGGTTCCACGCCGCTGGCCGCTTGAAGGGAAGCTCGCTCCGGCTCCGGTTCTCATCGCTGTGGCGCTGTGGCTGGCACCGCCGATCCCGATTCCTTCCCCGGTTCTCCCGGCATTTCAGCCTTTCTCGGGGGAGGAGCAGGAAGCGTCTGACCGCGATGCGGCCGCCGGCGAGCGATCGAAGGCCAGGCGGGACCGCCTGACCCGATCGGAGATTGCCGAGCGCGATGCGGCCGCCCGCCAGGGCTCTCGGGATCCGCACCAGCCTGGCGATTTTTCAGCGGTCTTCAAGGACACCTCTCTCGGCTTGGATCGCCCCGACTTCAACAGCTTCCTCAAAAGGGGCGACGAGCGTCTCCGTATGCTGGAGCGGGTGGATCGCCTGCCGGACCTCAAGGGCGATTTCACACGGAGCCGGCACAAGGTGATCTTCCAGCGCATGAAGGCTCTCCACGGAGGCCTCAGGCCCGATCAGTTCTCTCCCGAGAAGATGCGCGAGATCCTGGAGGAGATGGAGCGCATGGGGAGGAAGGGAGGCAACTGGGGCGGGGATGTCTCGGAGGGAATGGACGCTCTCGATCAGGGAGAGAGCGACCGCGCCTGGAAGGCCATGGCGAAGGCCCTGGAGAAGATGCGCGCCATGGAGGATCAGGACAGGGAAGGGAAGAGTCTCAGGGGAGGGCCGGAGGGCAACCGGGGGCGCGGCCGCGAGCGTAGAGAGGGGGCAGGCGGATTCGACGAGCGTGACCTGGGCGAGGGAGAGGTGGGATCGCTTCCGGGAAAAGGCAAGAGTCCAGCCCCGAAGGGCGAGGCGACGGCCAGGCTCCGCGGCGAGCCGTTCGACACCGGGGTGGAAGGTGAGTTCGGCTCAGGCAGGAAGGAGGGGTTCGACACCAACATGCTCGGCCGCGGGGCCCACATGCCATCGACCATGAGGTACCTGGGCCTCCTCGGCCAGTACCGAAAGATGATGGAGGAGGCTCTGGCGCGAGAGCAGGTGCCGCGTGATTACCGGGAGCAGGTCAAGGAATACTTCCAGTCTATCGAGGAGAGATGATCGCGTGACGAAGGCCGTCGTCGAGGAATTTCTTTCCGCCGATTTCCTGGGCCAGTTGGAGCGGCTGGCGCTCCTCTCCAAGAGGGCTTTCAGGGGCCGAGTCAAGGGGGAGCGGAAAAGCCCGCGCAAGGGTTCCAGCGTGGAGTTCTCGGACTTCCGTCCGTACGGCGTCGGCGACGATCTCCGCTACGTGGACTGGAACGTCTTCGGCCGCCTGGATCGGCTCTACCTAAAGCTCTTCGTGGACGAGGAGGACCTCCGCGTCCACCTCCTGATGGACGCGTCCGGATCCATGCGGCACGGAGAGCCCGCCAAGTTCAGCTACGCGATCCGGCTGGCCGCCGCCATCGCCTTCATCGCTCTCGTGAACCTGGAGCGGGTGGGAGCGAAGGTTGTGAGCAACAGGTCGGGAGAGGAGTGGCCTCCTCGCCGGGGCCGGAACCACTTTCTCCAGTTGCTCGGGTTCCTGGGTGCGCTCCGCCCGGGAGGCTCAACGGCCCTCAACGAGGGGCTGGCGAGCTACGCCCTGCGCTCCAATGAGCCGGGGCTCGCTGTGGTCATCTCAGATCTTATGGATTCCGCCGGATATGAGACGGGCCTCCGCGCTCTCCGGGCCCAGGGGTTCGATGTCCACGTGCTCCACCTCCTTTCCCCCGATGAGGTCAACCCGGCATTCAGGGGAGACCTCAGACTCGTGGACGCGGAGAGCGGCGAGATCCGGGAGTTGAGCATCGACGGCCAGGCGCTCCGGAGCTACCGCGAGCGGCTCGGCGCCTTTCTGGAGCGGGCCGAGGCCTTCTGTCTCGGCAACGAGATCTGCTACCGCCGCGTCGTGACGGACACGCCGGTCGAAGAGTTCATGCTCCGGCGCCTTAAGGGACTCCTGCTCGCATGAGCTTTCTCTCCCCCTTGGCGTTCCTCCTGTTCGCGCTTTCGCTTCCTCTCGCCCTCCTCTACTTCCTCAAGGTCAGGCGGCTGGAGCGCACGGTGTCGTGCGTGCTGCTCTGGGAATCGTCACCGAGAGAGCGCGAGGCCTCGACTTTCTTCAGGCGGCTCCAGCGGGATCCGCTTCTCCTCCTTCAGATACTCGCGCTTCTGGCGCTGACCCTCGCCCTCGCCCGCCCGGCGGTGAGCTTCATCGGCCAGGGTTCGAGGAAGATCGCGATCGTCATGGACGTTTCCGCTTCAATGAAGGCGACAGACGTGGCGCCCTCGCGCTTTGCCGCAGCCCAGCGGCAGGCCCTTCTTCTGGTGGACCGGCTCGGATGGGGCGAGGAGGCGATGGTGATCGAGGCGGGGATCAGGCCGCGAGTCGTCGCGCCCTTGACGCGAGACCGGGGGCGGATCAGATCCGCGATCAACGGCCTCCGCCCGCTGGAGATTTCCGACAGGTTGACCGAGGCTCTCGACACCGCCCGGTCGCTTGTCGCCGGTGACGCCAGGGGCGAGGTTCACGTCTTCACCGACGGAGCGCTGCCCGCGTCGCTGCTCTCCGGTGAGGCTAACTCGGGAATCCGCTGGACGGGGGTGGGAGAGCGCGGCCGGAACATCGGGATCACGAGCCTGGCGGTGAGAAAGGCCTCTTTTCGGGCCTTCGACTATCAGGCGTTCTTCTCCGTCGTCAACTTCTCCGAGGGGCCGGAAACCTTCGCCTTCGCCGTTGCCGTAGACGATCGGACCGTCGCCGAGCAGTCACTGACCCTTCCTCCGAAGGTCAGGCGCTCCGTCGTAGTCCCTTTCAGTCACGACGGCGGGGGAGTGGTCAGGGTCCGGCTCGATATTGGCGATGACCTTTCGACAGACAACGTCGCCCATGCCGTGATCTCTCCGCCCAAACCGATCCGCGTGCTCCTGGTCAGCCCCGGCAACCTCTTCCTGGAGAAGGCTCTCAGGACCGACCCCGGGGTGGCGCTGGAGGTCAGAACACCGGACGACTATCGGGGAGGGATGGAATCGGCGGATGTAGTCGTGCTGGACAGCGTGAGCCCCGCCAGGATCGGAGCCGGCCGCTTCGTCCTGGTCAACACGGCTCCGCCGGATGTTCCTCTGGAAATCCTGGGCCGGGTCAGTGAGCCGGTGATCCTGGACTGGGACCGGTCTCACCCCATCATGCGTCACGTCGATCTGGACAAGGTCATGGTGGAAGAGGCGCTTCGAGTGCGCCCGCTGGCGGCTGGAAAGACCCTGGTGGAGACGATCGGGGGACCGGTTCTCTACGCGCTCGAAGAGCCCCGCCGCAAGATCGTCTTTGCAGGGTTTGACCTGTTCAAGAGCGACCTTCCCCTCCGGGTCGCGTTCCCGCTGATCCTCTCGAACATCCTTCGCTGGCTCCATCCCGCCGGGCTTGACTCGATGACCCTCCAGCGGGAGGCGGGCCAGCCTATCCTCCTTCCGCTCGAGCACGGGGTGACCTCGGCCACTGTGACAACGCCCTCTGGACGCGCCGTCGAGGCGCGAGTCGTGCGGGGGCTCGCCAGCTTTTCCGAGACGGGCGAGGCCGGCATCTACACTCTGACAACGACCAGGGGAGAGGCAAGGATCGCCGTCAATCTTGCAAGCGCCGAAGAATCGGATCTCGCTCCCCGGCCGCTGCCGGCTCCGGCTCGGAGCGAAGGGTCCGCGGGGCCAAAGGCGCCGGTCCAGCGTGAGATATGGCCGCTCTTTGTCTTCCTGGCAGCGGCGCTCCTGCTCCTCGATGGGCTCCTCTACTGGCGCCGCCGGTCTGGAGGATGGTTTGGACCTCTCTACGGCGCTGACCGATGGGCTCTGGGACTCAGGTGCGCGTTGGTGCTCCTGCTTCTCTTCTCGCTCTTCAGCCCGGTCGCGCCTCGCTGGGTGGACCGGCTGAACGTGCTCTTCCTCATGGATGTCTCGGATAGCGTGAGCCTTGCGGCCCGCGAAGCAGCGTACCGTTTCGCGGCCCGGTCGCTCTCGGGAATGAGGGACGGCGACAGGGCCGGCCTCATTGTCTTCGGTCAGGAGGCCAAGGTGGCCCAGGCGCTCAAGCCCCTGACGAAGCTGGAGCGGCCAATGGCTGAGGTTGGCGGGCGGGGGACCGACATCGCCCGGGCGATCCGGCTGGCTCTGGCGACCCTTCCGGCGGGATACGCCAACCGTCTCGTGCTCCTCTCTGACGGCCGCCAGACCGCCGGTGACGCTCTCGCCGCCGCCCAGACCGCAAAAGATGCCGGCGCTGATATCCACTATGTCCCGCTCCCCCTCACCTTCCCCCAGGAAGTGGTTGTGGAGTCACTGGCGCTCCCTCACGAGGTGAAGTCCGGCGAGCCGTTCCAGGTCAAGGTGGTGGCCTGGAGCCAGCAGGAGACACAGGGACGGCTCTCGCTCTACCGGAACGGGGAGTTTCTCGGCTCGCAGATCGTCCGCCTGGCGGCAGGGAAGAACGTATTCGCTTACCGCCAGTCGCTCGATGTGAGCGGAGTCCACGTCTACCAGGCTGCCGTCGAAGCGGAGGGGGACGTCATCGAGGAGAACAACCGGGCGGTCGGAACGGTGGTGGTCCGGGGGCGCCCCCGGGTTCTCCTGGCCGAGAAGGACAAGGCCCACGCTCAGGCGCTGGCGGCGGCGCTCCGCTCTCAGCAGATCGACGTGGACGTGGCGGAGCAGGGGCGGATCCCGAAGGAGCTGGCTGGACTGAGGGCGTACGACGGGGTGATCCTCTCGAACATCTCCTCGCTCGCACTCACCAAAAGGCAGATGGAGCAGATCAGGGACTACGTGAGGGAGGAGGGCGGCGGGCTCATCATGGTGGGTGGTGAGGAGAGCTTCGGACTCGGAGGGTACTACCGCACTCCCATCGAAGAGGCGCTGCCGGTCACGATGGAGGTGAAGCAGAAGATCGAGATCCCCAACCTCGCAGTGGCTCTCGTGGTAGACCGTTCGGGCTCCATGGCGATGTCCACCGACGATAAGGCGACCAAGCTCGACATCGCCAAGGAGGCCTCCCACCTCGTCGTGGAGCTTCTGGACGACAGAAACGAGGTGGGAGTGATGAGCTTCGACACCGAGTTCGTTTGGGACGCTCCTCTCCAGTCCGCCCGGAACAGGTCGGCGATCGCCCGCGCCATCGCCACGATCAAGGCGGGGGGCGGCACAGACGGCTACCCGGCGCTGAGGGAGGCGTATCGGGCGCTCTTCGACAGCCAGGCCCTCCTCAAGCACGTCATCTTTCTCTCGGACGGGCAGATGACCCGAGGCGACTTCGCGGGGCTCATCCGCCGGATGGCCAAGGACAAGATCACCGTGTCGTCGGTGGCTATCGGCAAGGACGCTGACGTTCAGCTCATGTTCGACGTCGCCAAGTGGGGAAAGGGGCGCTTTTACTACACAGAGGACACCTTCACGATTCCCAGGATCTTCACCCTCGAGACCCAGCTTGCCTCGAAGTCCTCACTGGTCGAGCAGCCGTTCAGGCCGGTCGTCGCCGGCGCTCATGAAGTCCTCCAGGAGATCGACTGGAAGAATTCTCCTCCGCTCGGCGGGTATGTGGCCACAACTCTCAAATCGAGCGGAGAGATGCTTCTCATGACCCACCGGGAAGACCCGCTGCTCGCCACCTGGCGGTACGGGCTGGGGCGAGCCGCCGCCTTCACCTCCGACGCCAAGCCCAAGTGGGGAGTCCTCTGGGTCAGGTGGGGAGAGTTCAACAAATTCTGGTCGCAGCTCACCCGCTGGACCCTCAGGACCGGCCATCGAAGCGATCTGGTCGCCTCAGTGGAGCAGAGGGGCGGCGTGGGAGAGGTGACCGTCGAGGCGATCAACGCCAACGGCGAGTTCATCAATTTTCTCGAGGCCCAGGCCGGCGTCGTCTCCCCGGACAGGGAGCGGTCGGTGGTGAATCTCGAGCAGGTGGCTCCGGGGCGGTATCGCGGCCGCTTCCCCGCTTCTGAAGAGGGTGTATACCTCGTGGGGCTCGCCGAGCGTCGCGACGGCAGGACTGTGGGCTCTCAGTTGGCCGGGCTCGTGGTCCCCTACTCCCAGGAGTTCCGCGCTCTCGGAGTTGACGAGGCGCTGCTTTCAGGGATGGCTGAGATCGCCGCCGCCGGTCCGTTGACCCATCCCGGAGACGCGTTCCTCAAAGGGCGCCGCCGCTCGCGGCTCGAAGTGCATCTCTGGCCGTGGATGGTGGGGGTGGCGGCCGTCGGGCTCCTGGCGGATGTTGCGGCGAGACGGATTGCCCCCGGGCTTCTGGGCCGCCTCGTGGCTCGGCTTGGATACCCACGCAAAACCGTGGGTCACGCGGGTGAGCGAGGATCGCGATGAGGGTGCGTGAAGCTGCCAGGCACCTAACGGCTTTTCTGGCCATAATGGCATGGCTTCTGCTGTGCGCGGGGGCTTCTGCCTCGGTCCAGCCTCGCGCGTTGCTGATTCTCCCGTTCGAGCCCTTGTCTCTTTCGTCCGAAGAGAGGTGGATGGGAGAGGGAGTTGCGGAGTCACTGGCCCTCGCCTTCGCCCGGCACCCGTCGTTCGTTCAGGTGGACCGGAACCGGCTCAAGGGTCAGACTGAGCCCTGGGACGAGAAGGCCGTCCTGGCGGCGGCACGATCGGTAAGGGCCGAAGTGGCGCTCTTCGGGGAGATCGAGCGTGTAGTCGAGGGGTTGACGCTTCGCCCCAGATATCTGGAAGTCAAGGCCGGAGGAGGACGGAGACACGGCCTGGAAGAGGTGACTGTTCAAGAGGGAAGGTTACTGGACGCTCTTCCTCAGCTCTCGCTGGCGTACTTCCGGTCTCTTGGGGTGGCGTTGAGCGAGAAGGAAGCCGCCGGGGTATCGAAGGCCGCCAGACCAACGGCCTCGCTCAGGGCCTTCGAGTCGTTCGTGAGGGGGCGGACGGCCCTCGGGAAGGGAGCCCAGGAGGGGAACGAAGCGGCAATCGAGCTTCTCGGAAAGGCGGCTGAGATTGATCCGAGCTTCGCCGCTGCCCAGCATTCGTTGGGGCTCGCTCACTACGCTCTCGGTAACCGCTGGAAGGCGGCGGCCCACTTCCGCGCGTCAGTCCAGATCGATCCGGTCTATCCGGAGCCGTACAAAGCCCTCGGCGATCTTCTGGTGGCGAGCCCGAGGCGGCTCTACGCCCAGGCGATCGAGGCTTACGGGAAGGCTCTGGAGATCCGGCCGTTCTACTCGGACGCGTTGGTGGGACTTGGAGACGCCATGGCCGCGAAGGGCGACGCTGACGGCGCCATCAGCAACTACCAGCGGGCGCTGGCTGGGAACCCGCTGAACCCCAGGGTCTATCTGAGCCTCGGGAAGCTCTACTACGCAGAGAAGGGGCTCTACTACGAATCGGTGGCCTCCTACAGGAAGGCCATCGAGCTGGATCCCCACTTACTCGACGCCCGGATCGGTTTGGGAGAGGTCTACGAGGAGAAGGGGCTCTACTCAGAGGCGATAGAGGAGTATCGCCGGGTGGTCGCCATTGACCCCAGGCACACGGGGGCGCTCTACAACCTCGCGCTGGCCTACGAGAAAGTGGCGCCTGACGAGGCGGTCGCCCACTGGGAGCGTTACATCGCCGTCGCGGGAGAGATCCCTTCTGAGAAAGACTGGGTTGACGTGGCCCGCCAGCACCTCCGAAAGCTCAAGGGCCGGAGCGCTCCGGGACGGTAGTTGACATCCCGGACTCCGGCCGCTATTGTGGCGTGGGCTGTCAGCCTTCGTGATGAGTGACCTGAGAAAAGATCCGACCCGGGGCCAGTGGGTGCTGGTGCGTCCTCGGGAACGCGCCGGTCAAGAGGGAGAAGAGTGTCCGTTCTGCCCCGGCAACGAGTCGTTGACCCCTCCTGAGATTGCGGCGTACCGCAAAGAGGGGTCGGCTCCCGGAGGTCCCGATTGGGACGTCCGCGTCGTGCCCGAGCATGATCCGTACTTCCGGGTGGAGTGGGACCTCCTCCGCGAGGGAGTCGGGATGTACGACAAGGTAACCCCTCGCGGGGCCAGCGAGCTGATCATAGAGAGCCCCAACCACGACCACACGCTGTCCACCATGGGTGAGGAGCAGATCGAGCGGTTCCTCTGGATGTACCGGGACCGGATCGAGGACCTCAAGCGCGACGTCCGCATCAGAGACATCCTCGTCACGCGGCGCCACAAGAAGCCGGGAGCGCACATCGTCCATCCGTACTCCCGCGTGACTGCCATCCCGATCATCTTCGACGACATCCGGCGGGAGCTGAAGGAGTCGAGGGAATATTATCAGTACAAGCGGCGGTGCCTCTACTGCGACATCCTCCGCCAGGAGATCGCCACTGAGAAGCGGGTGGTCCGGCTGACGCCGTACTTTCTGGTGATGATTCCGTACGCGGCCCACACTCCGTTTGAGACGTGGATCCTCCCCCGGCAGCATCACTGCGCATTCGAGGCGATCACCCCCGAGGCGACGGCGGACCTGGCGTGGGTAATGAGCGGCTATTTCAAAGCCCTCGCCGAAAAGCTCGGGGATCCCTCATACGAGATGGTGCTCCACGCGGCTCCCAACCTCCGCTCCAAGATCCTCCAAGGTGAGTGGGACACTGTGGAGGATGATTACCACTGGCATCTTGAGATCGTGCTCCAGCCTGAGCGGAGCAACCGGGTCGGGGGGATATTCGTAAACGAAATCCCGCCCGAAGACGCTGCCTACAGACTTCGCGAATCCTGGCCCTGATAGGGCCAACGCTTCCCGCCTCCTATCGGCTTCCAACCTTCTGTTTTTGCGCGCTTTTCAGCCCACATAAATTACGCTTGACACGAGAAGGTTGCGGTGGGATAAATACGACATAAAGAGTCGGAGATAAAAAGAGTCGGCAATTATGCTGCGCTTCACCAAGCAGGCTGATTACGGGTTGATGGCGGTCCATTACATCGCCGTTCATCAGGAGAGCGGTTCTGTCAGCGCCAAGCGGATCGCTGAGGAGTTTCATATCCCATCAGAGCTTCTGGCCAAGATCCTTCAGCGGCTCGCCAAAAAGGGGCTGATCGTGAGTCACGGCGGTCCCAAGGGCGGGTATGCTCTGGCTGTCTCCCCCAATGAGCTGACAGTGGGGCAGGTGGTCAGGGTGATCGAAGGGCCTATCAATATTGTGGGCTGTTTTGACGACCCTGATTGCCCGCAGATCTCCCGGTGTAACCTCAGGCGTCCGGTCCAGAAAATCCAGGCCAGCATCGCCCGCCTCCTGGACACGATGACTGTCGCTGAGCTCGCGGGCGACGCGGCTCCCGACGCCGAGTTGGCGGCCCACTGAGAGGAACGACAGATGGCGGTGAGGTTCCCGATTTTCATGGACAGCCACTCCACGACCCCGGCGGATCCGAGAGTGGTGGAGGCGATGCTCCCCTTCTTCACCGAGAAGTTCGGCCACCCCGGAAGCCGGAACCACCCCTTCGGCTGGGAGGCTGAGGCCGCTGTGGACAGGGCCCGAGCCGAGGTGGCCGCGCTGATAGGCGCAAAGGATCTGAAGGAGATTGTCTTCACCTCAGGCGGCACCGAGTCGATCAACCTGGCCCTCAAGGGCGTCGCCGAGATGTACCGGGAAAAGGGCACCCACATCGTCACAACGGCCATCGAACAGCGGGCCGGGATGGACGTGTGCAAGCGGCTGGAGAGGCAAGGGTGGCAGGTCAGCTACGTTCCGGTCGGGCGAGACGGTCTGGTGGACGTGGAGGAGATCAGGAGGGCGGTCACTGAAAGAACGGTCCTCATCTCGGTGATGTTCGCCAACAACGAGATCGGGACGATCCAGCCCGTCGCCGAGATAGGCAGGCTGGCCAGGGAGAAGGGAATCATCTTCCACTGCGACGCCACTCAAGCGGCAGGCAAGATCCCCGTGGATGTGGAGGGGATGGGGATCGACCTCCTCTCGTGCACAGCCCACCTGATCTATGGTCCAAAAGGGGTGGGGGCGCTCTACGTGAGGAGGAAGAACCCCAGGGTGAGAATCGCTCCCCTGATCGACGGTGGCGGCCACGAGCGGGGGATGCGCTCCGGGACTTTGCCGGTGCCGCTCGTGGCCGGCTTCGGAGAGGCGGCCCGGATTTGCCGTGAGGTCATGGCCGAGGAATCGGCCCGGCTCAAGACCCTCCGCGACATGCTTCAGGAGAAGATCCTCACGTCTCTGGACGAGGCGCACCTCAACGGCCATCCGCAGAGGCGGCTTCCCCACAACCTGAATGTCTCCTTCGCTTACGTCGAGGGGGAGTCAGTCCTCATGGGGCTGAACAAGGAAGCGGCCCTCTCCTCGGGCTCGGCCTGCACGTCGGCGACGCTTGAGCCTTCGTATGTCATTGCGGCCCTCGGGGTCGGGGCAGAGCTGGCCCACTCCTCCATCCGCTTCGGTCTGCACCGGTTCACCACCGGGGAAGAGGTGGAGTACGTCGGCAATCGGATCGTGGAGGTCGTCACCCGGCTTCGGGAGATGTCTCCCCTCTACGAGCTGGCAAAGGAAGGCGTTGACCTCAAAACGATCAAGTGGAAGGCCGGATAATCGGGGAGACCGCCGGGAAGCGCGATCGAAGGAGGAATCATAGAGATGGCGTACAGCGATAAGGTGGTTGACCACTACAACAACCCGCGCAACGTCGGGTCGTTCCCGAAAGAAACCCCCGGCGTCGGGACGGGGCTTGTGGGAGCGCCGGAGTGCGGCGACGTCATGAAGCTCCAGGTCAAGGTTAACCTCGAGACGGGGTTGATAGAAGACGCTAAGTTCAAGACCTTCGGGTGCGGCAGCGCCATCGCGTCTTCCAGCCTGGCGACAGAGTGGCTGAAGGGCAAGTCGGTGGATGAGGCCATAAAGATCAAGAACACGGATATCGTGAACGAGCTCCGGCTTCCCCCGGTGAAGATCCACTGCTCGGTGCTTGCCGAGGACGCCATCAAGGCCGCCCTCCGGGATTACCGGGAGAAGTGGGAGAACAAAGAAGCCGGCAGCGCCGCGGCGTCTTAAGGGGCCGCTGGCGCTTTCGGCAAGGGAGGAGAGTGCTGAGATGGCTGTGAATGTGAGCGAAGCGGCGCTGAAACAGGTCAAACAGCTCATGGCGTCCCAAAACCTCGGAAACTCCTTTCTCAGGATGGGGGTGAAGGGGGGCGGCTGCTCGGGCCTCTCTTACTCTCTGGAGTTCGACACCGAGATGGGACCCCACGACAAGGTCTTCGAATTCGACGGCGTCAAGGTGATCGTGGACGCCAAGAGCTACCTCTACCTGAACGGGACGACCCTGGATTATGTGACTCAGGGGCTCACGGGCGGCTTCACGTTCCAGAACCCCAATGCCAAGGCTAGCTGCGGCTGCGGGTCCTCCTTCTCCGCGTAGCGTGGGATCAGCGCAGGACCTCTGCTGGAACTGCCGGTCGGAAGTCGGGGGCGACTATTTCTGCCCCCAGTGCGTGAAGGTCCAGCCGCTCGGGGTCTGGTCTGACTTTTTCTCCCTCTTCGGCCTTCCCCGAAAGCTCTCGATAGATCCCGGCGACTTGCAGTGCCGCTTCTACGACCGGAGCCGGAAGTTTCACCCGGACTTCTTCCAGCAGACTGGGGCTGAGGAGCAGTCGGTCAGCCTGGAGAACTCCGCCCTGGTGAACGCAGCCTACCGCACCCTCCGCGACCCGATCTCCCGGGTTGAATACCTGATCCGCCTCGAGGAGGGAGCCGCGAGGGAGATCCGAGCCAAAGCCCCCGCTGACCTCCTGGAGAAGATGCTCGAAGTCCAGGAGGCCCTTGAGGACGCCAAAGCTTCAGGCCTCGATGGGGAGGCCCGGAGCCGCCTCGAGGAGGAGCGGGGGCGTCTTCTGGCGCGAAGAGAGGCGGAAGAAGCCAGGCTTCTGGAAGTCGGCGGCGAGTGGGACGCGCTCGTTGACGAAAGCGGCCGTATCCCGCGCGACCTGGAAGCGGCCCGCGCGAGGCTCCTCGGCCGGATGAAAGAGATCCTGGCCGCCACGGCCTATCTGACCACGGCGATCGATGACCTGAACGAGGCGCTCGGAGAGGAAACCGCGCATGTCCCGCGTCGTCGGCATTGACCTCGGCACCACCAACAGCCTAGTGGCTTACATGGACGGGGGGTTCCCCAGGGTCATCCCCGACGGGGAGGGGCGCTCTCTCCTGCCGTCGGTGGTGGCTTTCACTTCCGGAGGGATCCTGGTGGGTGAGGCCGCAAAGCGGCAGCTCGTGAGGAACCCGGCCGGAACCGTCTACTCTGTCAAGCGGCTCATGGGGAAGGGGTTCGAAGACGTGAAGGGGGAGCTGTGCTATCTCCCCTTCCGGGTCAAACCTAGTCAGGAGATCGTCAGGATCGAGGTTGGGGGGCGCGAGGTCACGCCCCCTGAGGTGTCAGCCCTCATCCTGAGAGAGCTCAAGCGCCGCGCCGAGGATCATTTCGGAGAGGAGGTCTCGAAGGCGGTCATCACCGTGCCCGCCTACTTCAACGACGGCCAGCGGCAGGCGACCAAGGACGCGGGTAGGATCGCGGGACTGGAGGTTCTCAGGATCGTCAACGAGCCGACAGCGGCCTCTCTCGCGTACGGGCTCCACCGTCTCAAGGAGGGGACCGTCGCGGTCTATGATCTCGGCGGCGGAACTTTCGACATCTCCATTCTCAGGGTCAAGGACGGGATCTTCGAGGTGCTGGCGACCAACGGAAACACCCACCTGGGAGGCGACGATTTCGACAGGGCGCTGGTCGATTGGCTGGTGGCCGACATCAAGGCCCGTCACGGGGTGGATCCGAGCGGAGACCTGGAGTCGATGCAGGAGCTTCGCCTGGGATCTGAGGCGGTCAAATGCCGTCTCTCATTTGAGGACAGGGCGGTGCTCACGATCCCCTTCCCCCAGCATGGAGTGACTTACCGGCGGGAGATCACGAGGGCCGATGTGGAAGCCTTGATCGAGCCTCTGGTCAGGAAGACGCTCGGTCCCTGCCGGCTCGCCCTGGCCGACGCGCGGCTCGACGCGGAACAGATCGACGAGGTGGTGCTCGTCGGAGGATCCACCCGTGTCCCTCTGGTCAGGAGGAAGGTCCAGGAGCTCTTCGGGAAGGTCCCTCACAGCCAACTCGATCCGGACGAGGTCGTGGCTCTCGGGGCCGCAGTCCAGGCCCACATCCTCGGGGGAGGGATCACCGACATGCTCCTGCTCGACGTCACACCTCTCTCTCTCGGCATCGAGACGCTGGGGGGCGTCATGAGCGTCCTCATCCCGCGGAACACCACCATCCCGACCAGCGCCAAGGAGATGTTCACGACCTCAGTGGACGGGCAGACGGTGGTTGATCTTCACGTCCTCCAGGGCGAGCGGGAGCTGGTCAAGGACAACCGCTCCCTTGCGCGCTTCGAGCTTCACGGGATCGACCCCATGTCCGCGGGGATGCCCAGGATCGAGGTCACCTTTTTGATCGACGCCAACGGCATCCTCCAGGTCCACGCCGGAGAGCTTCGGACGGGAAAGGCCGCCTCGATCGAGGTGAAGCCCTCCTACGGCCTCACTGACTCAGAGGTGGAGCGGATGATCGAGGAGTCTTTCGCCCACGCCGAAGAGGACGTGGCGGCGCGGCTCCTGATCGAGGCGCGGAACGAGGCTGAGGCCGTCATCCGCGCCACAGAGCGGGCGCTCGGGCAGGGGGGCCACCTGATCGGAGCTGACGAAGCCGCCCGCATTCGGGAGGCGCTCGATGCGCTCAGGAGCGTTCTGGGCGGGAACGATCGGGACGCCATCCGCGAGGGGACAGACAGGCTCAACCAGGCCACCCTTCACCTGGCTGAGGTCCTGATGGACTCCACCCTCAAGGAGACCCTGGCCTCCAAGCGGGTGACAGAGGCCCTGGAGAAAAGGTAGCGATCATGTACAGGGTGACGTTTCTCCCGATGAACGTCACGGTAGAAGTAGACCCGGCCAAGTCACCTTTCCAGGAGGACGGCCTTCCGGGCTCCATCCTGGACATCGCTCTGGGGAACAACGTAGATCTTCAGCATAACTGCGGCGGGAAGTGCGCCTGCACCACCTGCCACGTCATCGTGAGAGGAGGGGCGGAGAACCTGTCCAAGATGGAGGAGGAGGAGGAGGACCGCCTCGACACGGCAGAGGGGCTCACGCTCAATTCCCGGCTAGGCTGCCAGGCGGTGGTGAACGGGGACGTCGTGGTGGAGATTCCTCAAGGTTCCAGGCTGAGAGCCCGGGGGGAAGGGTGAGATGGGCTTGACCTGGAAAGACGCCGAAGAGATCGCCATCGCGCTCTCCGAAAGATTTCCCGGCACCGACCCGCTGGCGGTACGGTTCACCGACCTCCACAGGTGGGTGACTGAGCTGGAGGGCTTTGCCGACGACCCCAGGGCCTCCAACGAGGGGATCCTTGAGGCGATCCAGATGGCCTGGGTCGATGAAGTCAGAGACCGATGACGGTGGCGTCAGAAGATGAGGAACCGCCGGCCCCGCGCCATCAGCTCGGCGATCTCGTCGCTCCCGACGGGAATGACGGAATGGCCGTCCTCGTTCCAGCCGTCTCCGCGGGAAGGAATGGAGGACCGCTCGATGTGGAGCGGGACGCCCAGCCTCTTAAGCGCCGACCGGTGCCTGGTGATGTCGTCGCCGTCCACGAGGCTGTCGCTGTCGGAGTCGAGGAGGTGGACAGCCGGCCCTGCGAGGATCACGATCACGTCGTTTTCTCCCGCGAAGATTCCGAGCGCGATCCTCATGGCCTCGTTGGCGCGGTGGGAGGCGCGGGGGTCCTCCGAGATGAGGATCACGACGGGCTCTGATCTGTCCACTGAGTCAGTTGAAAGCGAGGAAGCGGTCGCAGCCATTGATGAGGTCTGTGAGCGTCACCAGGCCGCAGTAGTTGAAGCGGTCGGGGTCAATGAGCTGGATCCTGCGTCGCTGGCATGCGTAAGCGCAGACGAAGAGCTTGGCTCCGCGTCGGACCAGGTCGTGGATCTCCTGCCTGTCCATGGCGTTGACGCCGTCATCAATCAGGTAGAGGTAGACGTCTGCTCCACTGTCGAGCGCGGCTCGCGAGATTCCGGCGGCGGTGTCCAGGTTGGGGTGATCGGGAGGAGTGGAGAGCAAGAGGCCGAGCTTTCTGCCGGCGAGATCCATGGCTTATCGAGCGTAGCACCCGCTTCCGGGGGGTGTCAACGAAACGGCCCGGATTTCGCGGCCTGAGCCTTGACAGAGCCCGGCTGTCCCTGTACGGTGCCCTGAGTAAAAGGAGGAGAATAACCCATGCGGCGGGTGTATCTGGACCACAACGCATCGACCCCCGTCCATCCTGAAGTCGTGGAGGCGATGCTTCCCTACTTCGTGGAGCGGTACGGGAACCCCTCCAGTGTTCACGCGTTCGGGCGCGAGGCGCGCGAAGGGGTTGATGGCGCCAGGGAGCGGATCTCTCGATTTCTCAGCGTGAGGGAAGACGAGGTCGTCTTTACCTCGGGCGGGACCGAATCAGACAACCTGGCCTTGAAGGGCGCGGCAGGAGCCAGGGGATCAGGGCACATCATCACCTCCCGGATCGAGCACCACGCTGTGCTCCGCACCTGCCAGAGCCTCGAGGCTCAAGGGTTCGCGGTCACCTACCTTCCAGTTGACGAATTCGGGATGGTGGATCCCGACGACGTGGCCCGGGCCGTCCGCCCGGACACCTTCCTG
>CAZXPE010000007.1:0-27443 GCA_964642915.1 uncultured bacterium
GCGAGGGAGCTGGTAGAAGCCGAAGAAGGGCCCCGAAGAAAACTCTCAGGTCCCCTCGGCTGGGGCACTACCGCCCTGGCAGTCGCCATGTCACTTCTCTTCCTCTACTGGGCGTGGGGGACAGTGACCACCCAGATCCTGCGCCTGGTCTTCCTCGCCTTCACCCTCGTCCTCTCCTTTCTCCTTTACCCCGCGCTGAAAAAGCGCACCCTCACCCGCATCACCCCGCTTGACTGGCTCATGGTCCTTCTGAGCCTACTTGCCATCGGCTATGCCCTCTGGGACTTCGAAGAATTCATCTACCGCGCCGCCCTTCCGACCAGAGCAGACCAGCTCTTCGGCGCCTTGACCATCCTCCTCGTCCTCGAAGCCACCCGCCGCACCACCGGCTGGATCCTCCCCGCAGTAGCCCTCGCCTTCCTAGCCTACGCCTGGCTTGGCGCCCTGCTTCCCCCTCCCTGGACCCACCAGGGCTACGGCCTCGACCGCCTCGTCGGCCACATGTACATGACACTCGAAGGCATCTTCGGCATTCCTCTCGACGTCGCCGCCACCTTCATCATCCTCTTCACCATCTACGGCGCCGTCCTTGAGCACTCAAAAGCCGGAGAATTCTACGTCAACTTCTCCCTTGCAGCCACAGGAGGAAAGCCCACAGCCGCAGGCAGGACAGTCACCCTCGCTTCCTTCCTCCTCGGCGGCCCCTCAGGCTCAGGAGTCGCCACAACCGTCACCCTTGGCTCAGTAGTTTGGCCCCTCCTTGCCAAAGCCGGCTACGACAAAGCCAGTGCCGGCGGCCTTCTCTCAGCCGGAGGCATCGGCGCCATCATCTCCCCTCCCGTCTTGGGCGCCGCCGCCTTCCTTATCGCCGAATTCCTCAAAGTCTCCTATCTGGACGTCATCGCCATGGCCACAATCCCCACCCTCCTCTACTACTGGTCAGTCTTCATGATGGTAGAGCTTGACGCCAAAAAATTCGGCGCCAGGCCAGTAGCCACAGACGGCGAGAGCCCCTGGGGCCTCACAAAAAAACACGGCTACCACTTCATCTCACTCATCGCCATCGTAGCCTTCATGCTCTGGGGCTACACAGCAATCCTCTCCGTCCTCTACGCCACCCTCCTCGCCGTCCTCCTCTCCTTCATCCGCAGAGACACCGCCCTGGGTCCCCGGAGGCTCTGGAAATCCCTTGAGAGCGGCTCAACAGGAGTCCTGGCAGTCGCCTCCACCTGCGCCACAGCCGGCGTCATCGTCGGCGTCGTCACCTTGACCGGCCTCGGCCTCAAATTCTCCTACATCATCCTGACCCTGGCCGGCGGGAGCCTCTTTCTCACCGTCCTCTACACAGCCCTCGCCGTCTGGGTCCTGGGCCTCGCCGTCCCCGTCACAGCCTCCTACATCATCGCCGCCGTCATCACAGCCCCCGCCATGATAAAACTCGGAGTCCCCGAATACGCCGCCCACATGTTCATCTTCTACTACGCAGTCCTCTCAGAAGTCTCCCCCCCCACAGCCCTCTCCCCCTTTGCAGCAGCAGCCATCACAGGGGGCAACCCCTACAAGACCACCATGATGGCCTGGAAATACACCCTTCCCACCTTCCTCGTCCCCTTCATGTTCACCCTGCACCCCGGCGGCATAGGGCTCCTCCTCAAAGGCCCCTGGGGGAACATCCTCTGGACCACCGTGACCGCCATGGTGGGCCTAGCCGCCCTTGCCGCCGGCCTCACAGGGTGGCTCATCAGGAAGACCACCCGATTCGAACAACTCCTCCTCATCGCCTCGGGCCTCGTCCTCGTATATCCCGGGTGGCTTCAAGACCTCCTGGGCTTCGGCCTCTTCGCCCTGGCCGCTGGGCTTCAGATCCTCCGGCGCCCCTCGTCCGCTTAGCGGGTATAATGGGCCATGGGCCGGATCCGCGTCGCTCTCGCCCAGGTCAATCCCACTGTGGGCGACATCGAGGGGAACACGCGCCTGGTCGTCTCCTGGATCGAGCGGGCTCGTGAGGCGGGCGCCGACCTGGTTGCCTTTCCTGAGCTGGTACTGACCGGCTACCCTCCCGAAGACCTCCTCTTCAAGGCATCGTTTATCGAAGCCAATCTCCGCGCTCTCGCAGAGGTCGCCCGCGCCTCCCGGGGTCTCACCGTCATCGTGGGGTTTGCCGACAAAAAAGATGACCTCTACAACTCAGCGGCGGTCTGCCACGACGGGGCCGTCGCTTCCGTCTATCACAAGCAGCACCTCCCCAACTACGGCGTCTTCGACGAGAACCGCTACTTCCGGGCCGGAACCGAGTCTCCGGTCTTTGTGCGCGGCGAGTCGGTTTTCGCCGTGAACATCTGCGAGGACATCTGGGTCCCGACGGGACCGACCAGCGCCCAGTCGCTCGCCGGGGCCGAGCTGGTGGTGACGATCAACGGCTCGCCGTACCACGCGGGGAAGGGACACGTCAGGGAGAAGATGCTGGCCACGAGGGCCGCCGATGATCTTGTGTGTCTGGCCTACGTCAACATGGTGGGCGGACAGGACGAGCTGGTGTTCGACGGCCAGAGCTTCATTTTCAACGAGACGGGCGAGTGCGTGGCGCGCGGGCGGGCTTTCGAAGAGGACCTGGTCGTGGCTGACCTGGACCTCGACCGGGTCTTTAGCGCCCGCCTTCACGACCCGCGCCGCAGGAGAGAGAGGCTCGGCCCGTCGGCCGGTATCCAGCGTGTTGAGCTTTCTTCGCTGGAGAGCCCTCCCAGGTCGTTGCTCGGGCAGCGAGAGGTTCCGCGCTACGACCAGGTAGAGGAGATTTACCACGCCCTGGTCGTGGGGACGAGGGACTACGTCAGGAAGAACGGCTTCTCGCGTGTTGTTATCGGGCTCTCAGGCGGGATCGATTCGTCACTGGTGGCGGCGATAGCTGTGGAGGCTCTCAGCGCCCAGAACGTGGCCGGGGTCACCATGCCCTCGCCGTACTCCTCGCGAGGGACCAGGGCCGACGCCCGGAAGCTAGCCAGGCGCCTCGGGATCGAGTTCCTGGCGATCCCGATCTCTCCGGTCTTCCGCGTCTACCTCCGCGCCCTGGCCAAGACGTTCAAGGGGCTCAAGCCCGACGTCACCGAGGAGAACATCCAGGCCCGCATACGCGGCAATCTCCTGATGGCGCTCTCAAACAAATTCGGCTGGCTGGTCCTGACAACGGGGAACAAGAGCGAGATCGGAGTCGGGTACTGCACCCTCTACGGAGACATGGCCGGAGGATTCGCGGTGCTGAAGGACGTGCCGAAGACCATGGTCTACCGGCTGGCCCGTCACGTCAACGAGCGGGCCGGTCGCGCCGTCATCCCCGAGTCGGTCTTCGATCGCCCGCCGACGGCGGAACTTCGCGCGAACCAGACAGACCAGGACACTCTCCCGCCATACGATCTTCTTGACCGGATACTTGAGCTGTACGTGGAGGAGGACAAGGGGCTCCGCGAGATCGCCGCTCAGGGGTTCGACCCGGCGACTGCACGGAAGGTCATCACCATGGTGGACCGTAACGAGTACAAGCGCCGCCAGGGCCCTATCGGGATCAAGATCACCCCGCGCGCCTTCGGCAAGGACTGGCGCCTCCCCATCGTCAACCGCTTCAGCGAGTAACCGTTCGGCGAACCCAGACCGGAGAACTGTAGGCGACCTGCCACCACCAATGTTAGAATTCAAAGAAACGGAGGTGATTCTCGTGGCTGATCTTGCGGATCGAATCACGGTTGATCCAGACCAGTGCGGCGGCCGCCCCTGTATTCGCAGCATGCGGATCCGAGTGAGCGATGTGCTGGATTTGCTCGCCAACGGGCTCACGGTTGAGCAGGTGCTTGAGGAGCTCCCCGACCTGGAGGCCGAAGACGTCAGAGCGTGCCTAAGATTTGCAAGCCGTCGCCTTAATCATCCCGTGGTGGCTGCTTGATCATCTGGGTTGACGCACAGCTTTCTCCGGCCGTGGCCTCGTGGATTACCGCAACGTTCGGAATCATGACGCACGCTGTTCGCGACATCGGCTTCCGCGACTCCAAAGACCCGGAGATCTTTCGCGCAGCGCGGGAGGCAGGGGCAATCGTCATGACCAAAGACAGTGATTTCATCGCGTTGCTCGATCGGTTCGGCCCGCCACCCCAGGTATTGTGGGTCACGTGCGGCAACACGTCTACCGCGAGACTGAAACAGGTCTTGCGAAAGACTTTGCCGCCGGCGATTCAGCTCTTGCGACAGGGCGAACGCCTCGTCGAAATCAGCGATACACGGTAGGCCGTGAACAGCGGAACGACCACTTGCCTTCAGCGCGGCCACCCGCGCCGACCCCCGTCGTTGAACGGTTGGGAAGAGGCAGAGAGGCTGTCAATGATCCCGACGCGAGGTGCCCGAGCTGACTGGCCGCCACCCATCGTGAACCGCTTCAGCGAGTAGCGCGCCGATCAAGCTCGCGGCGCTGTCAGGGAAACTGGATCATCTCCAACTTCGTCAGCGTGACCTGTGCGCCGACCCTGGGGGCGTTCACGAGATGCCACGTGGTGTACTGCTCGGCGTAGGTGTTCTCCGCTGACAATCCGTCCACCGGGACGATGACCTTGAACCCTCTGAAGGCGGCGGCGCTGCTCGTATGGAGAACGGCTCCGTGAGCTGCCGTGCCGACGACGATCACCGTCTGAATTCCCTTCTCCTTCAAAATCTTTTCCAGATCCGTCCCCACGAACTTGTCAGGCCCCGACTTTACCGCCGGCTCGCCGGTCCGAGGCGCCACCTCTCGAAGAACGTCTGCGGGCGTCGCCGTTCCGGCCAGAGAGTAGATGATCGGCACCCCTTTGGTCCGGGCCTGGTTCAGGAAGCTCTGGATCTTCGGGACTGAGGCCACGCAGCGCGGGCGTCGCTCGGGGCTGCAGATCTGCGATTGAATATCCAGAATCAGGAAGGCGGTGTTTCTGGGATCGATTTTCACTGTTTTCAGCTCGGGCGCCGGGGGTGTTTTCACTGTTGCCCACTCATCGATGATGGTTTGCGCCTGGGCGCTTGCCGGCGCAATGAGCGCGCCCCAGAGAGCCAGAACCAGAGCGGGCGCGAGACTCAAGAACCCGTGAACAGCCTTTCCCTTCATAATCCCCTCCTGTCACCGGCCGAATCGCCGGTCTCGCTGCTGGTAGTTTCTGATGGCGCGGAGGAAGTCGATCTTCCTGAACGCCGGCCAGTGGGCATCGCAGAAGTAGAACTCGCTGTAGGCGCTCTGCCAGAGCATGAAGCCCGAGAGCCGCACCTCTCCGCTGGTGCGGATGATCAGATCCGGGTCGGGGCAGTCGTAGGTATAGAGGTACTTGTCCACCGCGTCAGGGGTGAGGCTCTGGAGTATCTCCTCGGGCGACTCGCGGCGCATCAGGCGGTCCTGAAGGTAGCCTCTCACCGCGTCCACGATCTCCTGCCTTCCTCCGTAGCCGACGCCCACGTTGAGGAGCATCCGATCATGTTGCCGCGTGGCAGATTCGGCGAGCTGAAGGGCCCGGAGCGCTGAGGCCGGAAGAAGCTCCAGCTTGCCGATGGGGCGGACGTGGATCCCCAGTCGCTGGGCCAGTCCCCCCTGGACCCATTCGGCCATCTTCGACTCGATGATGCCGAGGACGGCGGCGACCTCATCGGGCTGGCGTGTCAGGTTTTCAGTCGAGAGCCACCAGAGAGTGACCACGGGGATGCCCAGATCAGCGCACCAGGTCAGGACCTCCTCTGTTTTGGCCGCCCCCAGGCGGTATCCCTCGGACAGGTCCGAGAGGCCCGACTCGCGGGCGTAGCGGCGGTGGCCGTCCTGGATGAGCCCCACGTGTCTGGGCGCAGGGCGACGGCGGATGTCGGCCAGGAGCTGCCGCTCATAGAGCCGGTAGAGGAGCCTTTTCAGCATGGTTTCCTTGTCGATACAAAATGGCTGTTTCTCGCAACATAGCTGTTTCTCGCGACGGCCCGGCTCAATTCCAGGACCATACTACTTGCTTAACGCCGTGACATCAAGCGGCACGCCGAATCCGCCCCTCACGATCGGCGAGGCGCCCCCTGTCGTCAACCGCTTCAGCGAGTAATCCCTCAACGGCTCAGGACCGCTTCGCCGCACGCAGGATCAGGCTGCGCCCGAGCAGAAGCTTCCACGATCCCAGCAGGCGCGTCAGGGTGCCGGGCCGAGCCAGACGCCCGCTCCACCACATCGGAAACGCGAGAGGGAGAAGCAGCCACTGCTTTGTTTTGATCATCGTGATCTCTACGGCTTCAATCGCCAGATGATGGCGGGTCAAGAGGTAGGCGATGGTGGGAAGGTAGGGAACCGTCACGTGCCAGTGGACGTGGCCCTCGCGCCGCTCCAGGGCGCGTTGCGTCAGGGTCTTGAAGCCAGAGAATCGGCCTGTCAAGAAATAGTGGAGTCGAGACTGGACGTTATTCACGTTCGGCGTCGAGAGCACCAGCCAGCCCCCCGCCCGAAGGACGCGGGCGAACTCCTCGAGACATCGCGCCGGCGATTCGAGGTGCTCAATGCCTTCGAGCGAGACGATTCCATCGAAGAAGCCGTCGGGGTAAGGGAGCCGGCCGTTGAGGTCGGCGGCGTCGAGTCGGATTCCGTCCGTTGGGGCGAACGCGGACGGGTTGAGGTCGCACGCCCACACCTCGTGTCCAAGGGCGGCGAGCTCCCGTGCAAGGGCGCCCTCCCCGCAGGGGGCGTCGAGCACGCGCCCGTGGGGCAGTCCGGCGAGAAGCCTCAAGGCCGCCTCGCGCCGCCTGATCTTATGTTTTGTTCGGCGCCAGAGGAGTCGCCGCATCCGAGACCAGGAACGGGAGGGCCATGACGAGGTAGGCGAGCATCACCACCTCCGAGTCGCCGAAATTGTATTCGAAGAGGCCGGCGACCAGGAATCCCAAAATAGCAGCCAAGCTCCCCGCCGTCAGCATCCTTTCGGCACCCAGACCAACCTGGAATTGTCTGAGGACGGCCCCGGCCCTCACGAAGAACGCCACCCAGATCCACCCCCACGAGAGAAGTCCCAGGACTCCTCGCTCTGCCGCGATCTGAACCAGGTTGGAATGGAGGTGGCCGGTGGAGCGTTTCCCGGCCTCGGGGAGGACGTAGCGCGGGTAGAGCCGCTTGACGCCTCCCGGCCCGACTCCGAGGAGCGGGTGGTCCTTTACCATCTCAAGGCCGCTCCGCCACATGAAGAGCCGCTCGCGAGCCGAGTCGTGGCGCGGGTCCCAGAGCGAGGTCAGCCGGTCAGCCATATAGGCGGGAGCGAAGAACAGGAGCAGCGCTGCCGCTCCAAGCGCGGCCACAAGCCTGATCCGCCGCGCCAGGAATGAGAGGGCGATGAACCCTGCTGTGACACCGAGCCAGGCGTTGCGTGAAAACGTGGCGATCACGGCGGCGAGCTGAGCGATTCCCGCGAGGCTCAGGAAGAGCCGGCGCCTCCCTTCCGATGAGAAGGAGAGCGCGGCGGTCATGGTGAGGGCCATCAGCAGGACGCCTCCCAGAGTCATGTAGATGCTGTAGAACCCCGTGGCCCTGAATGGGAACGTCGAGCCGCAGGCGGCGGGTTTCGCCCGAAGGAGCCATGCCGTCCAGGGCGAGACCGGTCCGCCGGCAGTGCAGACGCCCGCCTGGATGAGGCCGTAGATAGAGACCGCCACCATGGCGGCAACGAATGTCAGGAGGAGCCGTTCGATCTCAGAGCGGCGGTTCAGGAGGTTGACGGCGGCGTAAAAGACGAGGACGAGGAGAATGGATTTGGAGTGGCGGAGCGATGACCAGGGGTCTTCGGAGAGCGCGGCCGAAAGGAGCGTGATGGCCGAGAAGGCGAGGAAGGGGAGGATCAGGGGAAGCCGGGTGTGCCGGAGGGTTTCGAGGTTCCTGAGCTTCCAGAGCCAGCGAGTCAGGATCAGGACCAGCAGGAGTTGGGAGACCGTGATGGAGAACGAGAGGGAGAGTACGAAGGCGAGGAGGAGGCCTTCTGAGATCCGGTCCCGGTCCGGCGCAGAGCCGTTCAGTGGGAAGACCCCTCCGGAGAGCGTTGCCGGGCCATTGGGTCCGGGTGCATCTGGAATGCGTATAGCCGCCGGTAGATCCCGTCTCGCGCGATCAGCTCCTCGTGCCGCCCGATCTCGGCGATCTCTCCGTTGTCGATCACAACGATCCGGTCGGCGTTTCTGACTGTGGAGAGGCGGTGGGCGATAACCAGGACGGTCCGCCCTTTCATGAGGTCTGCGAGCGCCTGCTGGACCATGAACTCGCTCTCCGCGTCGAGGTCGGAAGTGGCTTCGTCCAGGATCAGGACCGGTGGGTCTTTCAGGAACGCCCTGGCGATCGCGATCCTCTGACGCTGGCCCCCTGAGAGCTTAACTCCACGCTCCCCGATCTGCGCCTCGTATCCCTGGGGGAGCGCCGCTATGAAGTCGTGGCAGTGAGCCAGCCCGGCGGCACGCCTCACTTCCGCGTCAGCGGCGCCCGGCTTTCCGTAGGCGATGTTGTAGTGGATCGTGTCGTTGAACAGGAAGGTCTCCTGGGTCACGATGCCGATCTGGGCCCGGAGGGATTCGACGGTCGCGTCGCGGATGTCGGTCCCGTCAACCAGGATCCGCCCCTCCGTTACGTCGTGGAAGCGGGGGAGCAGATCCATGAGGGTGGATTTTCCGGCCCCGCTCATCCCCACGAACGCCACGACTTCTCCCTTGCGGATGGAGAGCGTGATACCGCGCAAGACCGGCTCGATGGCGTCCGGATACCGGAATGAGACCGACCGGAACTCGATGCTTTCGCTGAACTGGTCCAGCGCCTTGGCTCCCGGCCGGTCAACGATGGCAGGAACGGTGTCGAGGATCTCGAATACGCGCTCCACGGAGGACGTGCTCTGCTGGACCGTGTTGGCGATCCTTGAGAGCTTCCGCACCGGCCCGTAGAGCATGATCACCGCCGCCGTGAAGGAGAAGAACGTTCCCGGCGTCATGTCGCCCTGGATCACCCGGTAGCCGCCGTACCAGAGCGCCCCCATGATCCCGAGCGCCCCGAAGATCTCCATCAGCGGCTCCGTGATCTCGTCGGCCCTGACGTTTTTCAGCGAGAGATCGAGGATCCGCCGGTTGATCCTGTCGAAGCGCTGCTGCTCGTGGGCCTCTCTCCCGAAGGCCTTGACGATTTTGGTGCCGGCGAAGGACTCCTGGAGGATGACGTTCAGCTCGGCGATCTTCTCCTGAGCCCGCTGGTTGATTTTGTAGAGCTTTCGGCCAATTGCCCGGACGGTCACTCCCACGAACGGGAACACGGCCAGAGCGATGAGGGCGAGGATCCACTCGCGCAGCAACATGACCGCCACGAGAGCGACGATGGTCCCTACCTGCCTGATCGCCATGACGAGGACCGAGGAGGAGAGCCGGGCCAGCCGTCCGACGTCGTTGACCACTCGCGACATCAGCTCCGCTGAGTGAAGATCGGCGAAGAACGCGAGGGGCATCCCCTGGATGTGGGTGTAGAGGTCGCGGCGGATCCTGGCGATGACACGCTCGCCGACAGATGCCATGAGGTAGGACTGGAGGTATCGCCCCACACCCTTGGCCACGTACACGCCGAGGAGCGCGAACGGCAGGAGCTTGAGCATCAGCATGTCGCGCCTGATGAAGATGTCGTCCATGGCCGGCTTGACCAGCCAGGCGATGGCGCCGTCCATGGCCGAGACGGCGAGCGCCAGGATCGTGCCGATGAGGAGCCAGTGCCAGTAAGGGCGGAGATAAGCGAAGAGACGGAAGTAGTGCGGGGAGATCTTCATCGGCGCTCGAGGAGGCGCCGATAAAGCGCCTCGGTCCGCTCCACCTTGGCCCGCGTCGAGAAAAGCTCCTCAACGCGCTTGCGCCCGGCGCGGGCCATCGCCTGGCCTTCAGCCGGATGCTCCATGAGCCTCATGATCGCTGCGGCTATCGCTGAGGAATCTCGGGGCCCCACCAGAAGCCCGGTCTCGCCGTGGATCACCAGCTCGGGGTTTCCCTCGATGTTTGTGGCGATCACGGGCGTCTCCACAGCCAGGGCCTCCCTGAGAGTGCCTGTCAGGCCGAGACCGGCGTAGGAGGCGTCAACGCAGCAGTCGCTGGCTGCCAGGATCTCCGGGATGTCCTCTCGGTAGAGGAAGATCGACACCTCTTCCGAGATCCCCCTTGCCTGCGCCTTTTCTCGGAGAATCTTCGCCTTCGCCTCGTTGGCGCCGACGAAGAGGAGCCTCGCGCGGGGTGAACGGGCCGCTACCGTCGCCATAGCATCGAGCACGTCGTCGTTGCCTCTCAAGCTTCGGATCCCGATCTGTGTGATGAGAAAGTGATCGAGTGTAAGGCCGAGCTCGCGGCGGATCAGATCTCCATCGACCCCCGGATGAAACCGATCGGTGTCGGTGCCTGAGTAGATCACCTCTATCTTTTCGGCAGCGACGCCCGAGGCGACGAGGCTCCTCTTGATCGACTCGCAGACCGCGACGATGGCGGTCACGCGCCTGGTCGTGTAGCCCAGGCGGTTCAGCGGATCGAGGGGAAAGCTGACGCCGCGGTTCAAGATCAAAGCCGGGATCTTCACTAAGAGGCCGGCGAGAATGGCTAGAGTGCGGGCCTTCCCTTTCTGGCAGTGGACGACCTGGATCCTGTGGTCGCGGAGTATCCGCGTCAGCGGCCTCACCGATCCAAGGTCGATCTCCGACCTCATCGGGACGGTGTAATGCTGGATCCCGGCCTCGCGGGTCTTCTCTTCCCAGATCCGGCTCGGCCGCGTGGCGACGATGACGTGGTGGCCGCGCTCTGCAAGCCCCCAGGTCAGCTCCCGGAGCTGGATAGCCGCCCCGGTGAAGTAATCCTCCTTGGGATAGAGCTGGAGGATCCGGAGAGGCTCACCCATCACGCCCCGAAGAAATCTCTGACGGCTGCCGCCACCTGTTCGATTTCGGCCTCGGTGTGACCGGCCGAGAGGGGGAGGGTCACGATCTCCCGGACGATCCTGTCCGTCTTCGGCAGGGGCGGGGCGCCCAGGTCCTCGACGGCAGGCTGGCGATGGCAGGGGACGGGATAATGGATCCCCGTCTGGATTCCGCGCTCTTTGAGGAACTTCACGAGCGCGTCCCGCCGCTCAGTGCGGATCACATAGAGGTGGTAGACGTGACGGGCTCCGGGCAACTCGGACGGCAGCGTGAGCGGCAGATCACTGAGCCGCTCGTCATAGAGCCTGGCGAGACTGCGGCGGTGTTCGTTCATGGAGTCCAGACGCTTGAGGAGAACCCGTCCTATCGCGGCCTGGATCTCGTTAAAGCGTAGGTTGAACCCCACCTCCGCGTGCACGTCCTTGTTGAGCCTGCCGTGGTCCCTGAGCCGGCGGCAGCGAGCGGCTATCTCATCGTCGTCGGTGACGAGAATGCCGCCGTCACCCATGACGGTGAGGTTCTTGGACGGGTAGAAGGAAAAGGCGGCGGCCCGCCCGAACCCACCGACCTTCTTGCCGTTCCACGCGGCGCCGTGGGACTGGCAGCAGTCCTCGAGGAGCCAGAAGCCATAGCTGGAAGCCAGCTCCATCAGCGCATCGAGTTGGGCGGGATGGCCGTAAATGTGGACCGGCACGATCCCGACTGTCCGCGGAGTCGCTTTCGCCGCCGCGTCGTGAGGATCGAGGGTGTAGGAGTCGTCCACGTCAACGAATACGGGTGTTCCCTCAGCAAAGCGGATCGCCTCCACCGTGGGGAAGGCCGTGTGGGCGGGGACCAGGATCTCATCTCCAGCCTTGACCCCGAGGGTTTTCAAGATCAGCCAGAGGGCCGCGGTCCCCGAGTTGGTGAGAACGGCGTGTCTGGTCCCGACGTAGCGGGCGAACTCGGCCTCGAATTCCTTGCACTGAGGGCCGAGGATGTACTGTCTCGATTCGATAGCGGCCAGCGCCGCCCCCTTGATCTCATCGTCCACAAGAGGGCGTGAGAGCGGAATGGTCATCGGCCAGATCCTCCTCGATAAGAGTGATTGCGAATGCCACGGTCATAATGGCATTGGAACATCAACGTCGCTCTTTTTTAACAGGTCCGGTCCGGATTTGCAAGGCGGAAGTTGGGGAATTCGCCTTGACCGGCGCGCCGTTGGCCTCCTTTCCTTGACTCCGTGGTTGGCCCCCCGTATACTGCGATTCACGTGGTCAATCTGCTCTTGAGGTGATCTTTGTGGAAGCGCATGGCGCCCTCATCCCGGAGGTAAAGAACACTATAGCGGTCTCCTCGGGCAAAGGCGGGGTGGGGAAGTCCACCGTCGCAGTCAACCTTGCCCTGGCGCTTCGCGGCGCCGGTGGAAGCGTCGGGCTCGTTGACGTGGACGTCTATGGCCCCAACATTCCGCTGATGATGGGGGCCCGAGGCAGGCCCGAGATGGCTGACGGCCAGATCATCCCGGTGGAGAGCCACGGCATCAAGCTCATCTCCATCGGCTTCTTCGTCCCCGAGGGGGAGGCGGTCGTCTGGCGTGGACCCATGATTCATTCCGCCGTCCAGCAGTTTCTGAGAGACGTGCGTTGGGGACCCCTCGACTATCTTATTTTTGACATGCCGCCCGGAACCGGAGATGCCCAGCTCTCCCTCTCCCAGGTGATCCCTCTCTCAGGAGCCGTCGTCGTGACGACTCCCCAGGACGTGGCGCTCCTCGACGTCAGGAAAGCGCTTGCCATGTTCAGAAGGATGAACGTGCCGCTCCTCGGCGTGGTGGAGAACATGAGTTATTTCGTATGCCCCCACTGCGGCGAGAAGACATCGATCTTCGGCGAGGGGGGAGGGGAGCGGATAGCGGCAGAGATCGGAGCGCCGCTCCTGGGCAGGATCCCTCTCGATCCTGAGACGCGCGTCAGCGGGGACGAAGGCGTCCCGATCATCATACGGAAGCCGAACTCGCCCCAGGCCGAAGCGTTCAGCAAGCTCGGGGCCGCCGTCGCCGCCAGGGTGAGCGCTCTCTCCGATCTGAAGCTACCCACGATATCCTGACACTGTGGATCCGGTCACTCACGGCCTCGCCGGAGCAGTCATCGCTCAAGCCGGCTTCCGCCAGCGCTGGGGGCACCAGGCCACCCTGGCCCTGACGGCCGGGGCGCTCGTCCCTGACGTCGACGTCTTCTGGAGTCCTGCCAGGGACGTGGTGACCCTCGAGACCCACCGAGGGATTACCCACTCCTTCGTTGGCGCCGTTGTGCTCGCGCTTCTCCTGGGATTTTGCGTCAGGTTTCTCGGCCCTGAGAAACGATGGCCGCTCCTCGCTGCGCTTTCGTTCCTCGGAATCGTCGCCGGCCATCTCTTTCTCGATCTCATAACGAGTTACGGAATCCAGCTCTTCCTTCCTTTCTCCAACGCCCGCCCCGCGTGGGACATCGTCTTTATCCTCGATCCGTTCCTCACGCTCCCGCTCCTGGGCGCCCTCCTGGCGGGCTTCTGGTGGAGGTCCCGCGCTGCGAGACTGGGAAAGGCCGCCCTGGTTCTCCTGGCGGGCTACATAGCCTTTATGACCGCGAATCACTTCATAGCGGCCGCTATGGTGGATCGCGCCGCGAGGGGCATGGGGATCGTCCCGCGCCGCGTGGAGGTCCTCCCGCAGCCGTTCAGCCCCTTCCGCTGGCGAGGGTTCGTTG
Organism: uncultured bacterium; assembly: GCA_964642915.1. Taxonomy (GTDB): domain Bacteria; phylum Methylomirabilota; class Methylomirabilia; order Rokubacteriales; family CSP1-6; genus CAZXPE01. The sequence continues at coordinate 13,649 of CAZXPE010000007.1, forward strand.
AGGACGGGGACAACTACTGGTACGGTGTTGTGGCGGTCGAGCGAGGCCGCGCCGACCTTGCGCCGATTCCCAAAGGTCCACAGAACGGGCCGGTGGCCCGGGCCGCTGAAGTCGGGGCCGTGAAGACCTTTCTCTGGTTCGCCAGGTTCCCGGTGGTGTCGCTCAGGGAGGAGGGCGGACGGCAGATCGTCGAGTACAGTGATCTTCGCTTCGCCCACGGTCTCAGGCGTACTTCCCCCTTCCTCCTCAGGGTGATCCTCACTCCATCGGGATCGGTCGAGCGCGTGCTCTTCAATCCGTGAAGCGCCCGCTGATCGCTCTCGTCGTTCTTCTCTGCTTCTTCGGGCTCTGCGCTCCTGGCTATCAGGCCGAAGGCGGCGCGCTCGGGTGGCTCGGAGTCAGGATCAGGGACCTCTCAGAACAGGAGATGGAGGATCTCTCTGCCCGTCACGGGATCCAGGAGGGGTTCGGGGTGGTGATCGTCGAGGTCATGAGGGGCGCTCCGGCGGCCGGCTCGGGCCTCAAAAGCGGGGATCTCGTGGTGGCCTTCAAAGAGCGGCCCGTGACTGATGTCCGGGTTCTCCAGAGGCTGGTGGGAGGGACTCCCGTGGGGGACGAGGTGGCGCTGACAGTCCTCGGCGACGGCGGGCGCCGGGAGGTGAAGGTAAGGGTTGGGGCGATGCCTCAGGAGGCTGTCGCCGACCGGTGAACGGTGACGAGACACTCTCGCTCCCGCTGATGGCAGGGCCGAAGGACGTCTTGACGCTCTGCGCCCTCCGTGCTAAGAAAATGGGGCGCTCCAAATCTCATCGAAAGGAGGATGACGGCGATGCCTCTCTACGAGTTCCGCTGCGAGAAGTGCGACAAGGAAATTTCGTTGACCCTCACCATCAGCGAGCGGGAGACGGGCAAAGTCAAATGCCCCAACTGCGGCGGCACTGACCTCCAACCTCTCCTCGCCACGTTCTTCTCAAAGACATCCAGGAAGAGCTGACGGGCGGCGGGATCTCCGGCGAAGCCGTGACCGGAGGCAGTTTCGGCCTAAAGGAGAAACTATGAAACTGCAAGGGAAGCGAATTGCCATTCTTGCCGAGAACCTCTATCAGGAGATGGAGCTGTGGGTGCCGTACTACCGGATGAAGGAGGAAGGCGCCGAGGTGAAGGTGGTGGGATCCAAGGGCGCTCAGTCCTACACTTCCAAGCACGGGTACCTCGTGACCGTGGACGTCCAGGCCGAGTCGGTCAGCGCCGTTGAGTTCGACGCAGTCATCGTCCCCGGCGGCTACGCTCCCGACCTGATGCGCCGCTCCCCCGCCATGGTGAAGCTTGTACGCGAGGCGTTCCAGCAGGGGAAGGTGGTGGCGGCGATCTGCCACGCGGGGTGGATGCTCGCGTCTGCGCGTGTCCTGGAGGGGAAAACCGCCACCAGCTTTTTCGCCATCAAGGACGACGTGATCAACGCCGGCGCCACGTGGGTGGACCAGGAAGTGGTGGTTGACGGAAACCTCGTCACGTCGAGGAAGCCCGACGACCTGCCTGCCTTCTGCCGGGAGATCGTCAACGCTCTCGCCAAGTCCTGAGGGCGCGCCGGGGCGATGATCGTCCTCGGGATCAACGAGACCCACTGCGCCACCGCCGCGCTCCTCAGAGACGGCGAGATCATCGGCTGCGCCAGCGAGGAGCGCTTCACGCGCGTCAAGAACGATGCGGGTTACCCTCGCCGGGCCGTTGACGCTGTACTCGCCGACAGCGGCATCGTCCCCGGTGAGATTGACCTCGTCGCTCTGGCCGGCACCAGGATGGCCGCCAAGGAGTGGGTCGACCGGGTGCTCCAGGACCCCGAGTACATCAGGGAGTACTACGGGGTCCGCCTGCCGTCGGCCCGCCGCGCCTTCGGCAAGCGGTTCAGAAAGCTCGGAGCCAAGTTCGGGCTGATCGACGCCTCCCGCGGCAAGTTCGCCCTCTCTCAGGACGCGCGCCTGTCGTTGGTGACTGACCACCTCGGGATCTCCCGCGACAGGATCGCTTGTTTCGATCACCACGATTGCCACGCCGCCGCCGCCTACTTCGGCTCCCCCTTCAGGGGCCGTCCCGCTCTGGTCCTGACCAACGACAACTCGGGAGACGGCCTCTGCGCGACGATCTCCACCGCCGAAGAGCAACGTCTCAACCGCAGCGAGGCGATCTCGAGCGCTCCAGGATCGCTGGGAGCGTTCTACTCCTTTGTCACCCTTTACCTCGGGATGAAGTTCGGCGAGCACGAGTACAAGGTGATGGGACTCGCCCCGTACGCGTCGAAAGAGGGGAGCCAGCGCGCCTGCGAGGCGCTGAGAGAGATTTTCGGCCTGGTAGAGGGGAACCAGTGCCGCTTCGCGTGGCTCAAGCAGGGGGAGCGCTACCAGCTTCTTCTCCGTCACTGCCTGGGATTGCGCTTCGACTGGGTGGCCGGAGGAGCCCAGAAGCTCCTGGAGGAAACTCTCCTCCGGTGGGCGAGGCTCGCGCGCTCACGCTACGGTGGCTCGCGCCTGGCGCTTGGGGGCGGGGTCTTCATGAATGTGAAGGCGAACATGCTGATCGCTCAGGAGGAGTGGGTCGAGGATCTCTTCGCCTTCCCGAGCAGCGGCGACGAGTCCAACGCGATCGGGGCCGCCTACCTCGGCCACCTCCAGGAGTGCGAGCGTCGGAGCGTTCCCTTCGCTCCCGAGCCGTTCGGCCCGGCCTACCTGGGCCCCTCGGCCTCGGACGAGGAGATTGAGGCCGTAATTGCCGAGCGGCGGCTGGATTCACGCTACAAGGTGAGTCTCCACGACAGGATCGAGGAGAAGATAGCCGAGCTTCTGGTCTCAGACGGCGTGGTCGCCCGCTGCTCTGGCCGGATGGAATACGGAGCCCGCGCCCTCGGCAACCGCTCGATCCTGGCCAACCCCTCTGACCACCGCGTCGTGCCGCTGATCAACCGGATGATAAAGAACCGGGACTTCTGGATGCCGTTCGCCCCGACGATCTTGAAGGAACGCGAGGCCGACTATCTGGTGAACCCCAAGGGGCTCGCGTCGCCCTTCATGATGCTGGCCTTTCCCACGAACCCGAAGCGGCAGGATGAGCTGGTGGCGGCGATCCACCCCCAGGACGCGACCGCCCGGCCTCAGATCCTTGAGGAGTCGTGGAACCCCGAGTACCACGCCATCATCCGTGAGTTCGAGCGGCGCACAGGGATCGGCGCGGTGCTCAACACTTCCTTCAACCTCCACGGCGAGCCGATGGTCTCTTCTCCGGCCGATGCGGTGGACACCTTCGAGCGCTCAGGCCTCCCGCATCTCGTGATGGGGCGCTGGCTGGTCTCGAAGCGGTAGCGCCAACTCTCGGTGATTGCTTTTCGATTCCAGTCAAGGGCGCCCCTCGCGGCGGATCAGGTCGAGGAGCTGATCTTCGAAGGAGAAGTCAACGGGCCGGCGGTCGAGCCCTTCCTTCAGGTACCATTCGAACGTCTGATCGAGTCCCGACGCCAGGGTGTAGCGGAGGCGGACGGTCAGTTCGGCGCGTAGCCTCGACGTAGTGTAAACGGCGTGGCAGTCATAGACGAGGTTTTGGCCGAAGACCGGCCCCGGCTTTTCGAAGCTTCGGAGAAGCACAGGGTCGAAGCGCTGAAGCCCCACCGGCCGCTCCAGCAGCTCGGCGATCAGCTCGACTAAGCCGACCTGGGTGACGATCTCCTCGCCCGTCACGTTGTAAGCTCGGCCGAAGGCCTTCGGATTTCCGAGGGCCGCGGCGAAGGCGTCGGCCAGGTCCTCAACGTGGCCGAACTGGCGGAGCCACCCGCCGTGTCCCGGCACTAGGATCGGGCGGCCCCGAAGGATCCTGTCGAAGAAGAACGTTTCGTTGTTCCGTGTGTTGAGGGGGCCGATCACGTGGGTCGGGCGCAGGATCGTGAAGGGAGCGCCGTCCTGGTGATAGCGCTCCGATAGAACGTCTTCGGCGGCGATCTTGTTGCGGGCGTACTCCCCCCAGTAGAGGCTCCGCGGGGTCTCCTCGTCGTAAGGAATCGGCAGGGAGTGGTCATAGACCCGGCCAGTCGAGCAGAAGAGCACGTGCTTCAGGCCCGGACCCAAAGCGTCCAGGAGGGCGGCCACGTCCTCGCCGGTAGTCGGGGCGTAGGCGAGATCCATCGCCGCGTCGAACCGCTCGCCGGCCAGCCGGGCCTTGAGTCCCTCGTGGTCCTTCCTGTCGGCGATGATGACCCGGACTTCAGGGGAGAGCCGGTCATTCCGGCGCCCCCGGTTCAGCACTGTCACCTCGTGGTCGCCGCTGAGCAGCGAGCGGACCACGTGGAGGCTGATGAACTCGCTCCCTCCCGTCACCAGAACCCGCATTTATCCAATTGCTACCGCGACGCACGTCGTCGTGCGCGTCACGCCGTCGATCACCCCGATCGACTCGGTGACGAGCTGGCCGATGGCATCGAGGGTCGGCCCCTCCACCACCGCGATGTAGTCGTAGGGACCCGTTACGGCGTCGAGTGAGAGGAGCTTGCACTTCCCGGTCTTGATCTTCCCCAGCGATTTCTTGACCGCCTTCGTTTTTCCTGCTGCTGACTCGATGAGGACATATGCTTTCATCGCCGCACCTCCCTGAGTGAAGCGTTAGCGAAAAACCAGCCAGGCAAGGAGCCCGGCGACTGCAAGGGCTGCCGCTACGGCCGGCCAGAAGTTCGTTCTGAAGAACGGGATCGAGAAGAACGGCGAGCGGCTGTCCGCCGGCCTGAGGCGGCCGTCGAGGAGGCCATTGACCAGTTCCATCGCGGAATCCAGGAGGACAGAGGCGGTGGCGCGGGCGAAGTTGGGATCGGCCATTGCCGGATGCCCGACGTATCCTCGCCCTCCGTTCTTCAGGGGATAGTTGGGGTGGAGCCGTTCAACCATGCGATACCGGGCTGGGGGGAGGTCTTTGTAACCAGGATCAACCAGCTCGGGGCGGAGTAGGAGCATCATCGAGGTTTCCCACCAGCCTCCGTGGGCGTCCTCGGCGAATGCTTCCCTCTCTGCGGCGGTGAGAGGACGGCCCAAGGCTTCCTCGACCCGCGGCAGGTATTTCCCTCTGAGGAATTCCCAGGCGAGCTGGCCGGTGAATGAGGCCATGGCGATGCCGTGCCTCTGCGAGACGGCGCGCGCCGCCTCCTCCAGCGCGACGAGGTGCCCCGGCCCCCCGTGGCCGTTGGATACGAGAACGTAGCGGAAACCCGCCCGCGCGAGAGCTCTTCCGTAGTCAACCAGAGCGTCCCTGATGACCCGCTGGCGCACCTTTACTGTCCCGACGTCGTCGAAGGTGAAGCTCCCGAGATAGAGAGGCGGCGCCAGCACAGCCGACCAGCCGGGCCTCTCGGCGATGATGCGACCGGCCAGCGCGTGCGCGAAATGCTGGGCGGTGAAGGCGTCAACGCCGAGAGGAAGGTGAGGACCATGCTGCTCAAGCGGGCTCACTGTCAGGATAACGATGCTCCGCTCCCTCGGCAGCCGGTCCAGGGCGGGGCTCGACAGCTCCTCCAGCTTCCAGATGCTCAAAATGAGCTTCCTTTCGTGGCTGCCAGGTAGTCGTCTTTAGCTCGCTCCAGCTCTTTGAGGATATCCTTCCTCGCGGTGAGAAGCCGGCTCGCCGCGTGGCTTCGCGTGAGAGCGAGAAGCGCGAACTGAGTCCGCTGGCTGAGGCGCCCGATCCCTCCCAGGTAGCGGTAGGCGAGCAGCCCGGAGAGCGGGAGCGACGCCAGGAAGAGGAGCGCGGTCGCGAGCGATGTCAACCGCCAGACCACCCACGTTTCGAGCCCCCAGAAGAGAGGGAAGAGCACGATGGCGGAGAGGAAGCGCGCCGTCGAGTAGTCGGTTTCTTTGCGGGTCATGTTCCGGGCGATCCAGCGGGGGACGTAGTAGGGGAGGGCGTTGACGATGGCTCCGTAGGCGAAGATGGGGAGTCCCGCAACGCTGAGCCCCGAGGCGCCGATCCTGCCGCGAAGTGGCCGCGACTCAAGCCTTGAACGGACAGCCTGATCCTTCACCCGGTATTCGGCCAGCATCGCCTTGTACTCCTGGATCCGCTGCCAGAGCCGCTCGACCCTCTCAGGGTCTTTCTCCCTGAAATGGTGAACAGCCGAGCCTATGGCGCGGGAGAGCCTGAAGACGTCGATCTGCTTGGGGGAGAGCCCCCGCTCTTCCTTAAGCTCGCTGACCAGGTCGCTCCGGTAGAGCGCCTCCACCTCCCGGATCAGGGCTGCCAGGTCGATCCGCTCAACGTGGATGACCTGGGCTTCCATCGCCCACTGGATCGTCGTTGTCAGCGCGTCCACCGCCTTCCAGGGATCCTCACGGTAGAACCTTAAGGGAGCGCTGAGCGGGATCGGCTCGCCGAACGAGACGAGCACCCGGCTCCTGAACGACTTCCGAGCTTCGAAGGTGAGCCCCACGGGGATCAGCGCGAGGCCGGGGCGACGCGACTCCGTCTCGAGAGCTATCCTGGCGGCGCCGGTCTTGATCCGCTGGACCCGCGGCTCGGCGTGGGTCGTTCCCTCGGGGTAGATGGCGATGAGCTTTCCTGCCTCGAACGCGCTGATGCACGCCTCGAAAGCGGCGACGTTCTTCTCCATCTTGTCTGGGTCGTCCTCCCTTCGATAGACGGGGATGACTCCCATAGCCGAGAGGAAGCGGGCCAGGATCGGGTTCCTGAAGAGGGCGGCCGTGGCGAGGTAGTGAACCTTGCGGGGAAGGACCGCTCCCACCAGGAGCGAGTCGATCAGGTTGTTCGGATGGTTGACGCAGAGGAGCACCGGTCCCCTGGCCGGCACCCGCTCCCGGTGGCGGACCTCAACGGACTTGAAGAAGAACCAGATCCAGAAGCGCGCGACGAGACGGACGGCGGCGTAGAGCGGATCCATGGCTACTGCCTCGATGCCCTTGGGGCGATGGTGAGCACTCCGGCGTTCCGATCGATGGTGACGGCGAAGTGATTCAGGAAGTTGAGACCGATCAAGCCGTCCAGGGCGGGGTCGTCAGGGAGCGCGTCGTAGGCCAGCACCTCCAGAGGTGCCACCCGTGAGTTCCCTATCTCCAGCGACTCCACAGTGACCAGCGGCGCCTCGACCTGCTGGCCGCCGGCGATCGTGAACCTGACCCAGCGAGCCGACGCGGGGATCGAGAGACCGAGCTGGCCGAGCAGTCTCGGCGAGAGGATGGTGTAAGACGCTCCCGTGTCGAGGATCAGCGCCACCTGCCTCGAGCCGTTCACCGTCCCTCCCACCACGATGGGGGCCGTGCCACCAGGTTGAATCGGAATCCGCGTGACGGCCGGAGGTGGCTCGGGAGGCCGGGGAGGAGCCTCAGGGCTTCGCGGGATCGCGGCCGCGTCCCTCCGGAGGTCTACCACCGCATCGACCCGCACCGACCTGCCGGAGTCGTCTCTGCCCAGGAATGTCCGGTGGGCTTTCCCGCCCTCGGCCAGCTCGTCGTACGCCTCGAACGCGGCTGTCCCGCGGGGCTCGATCCTGATGTGAATCTCGCGCTCCTCGACAGCGCCCACTGTTGCCCCGCGGGTGGCCCAGCGGCTCTCCTCCATCCTGTCGAGCGTCACGCCGGCATCGCCCCGGTTCACGAAGACGATTGTGTACCGCCACTGCACCTGGCCGTCCACCTCAAGATAGCTCATCCGCTCGATCCGCCACGCCACCTGCCCGGCTTCTCTCTGCTGGGCCTCGGCGGTGTGCGCCAAGACCGTTGCCAGCAGCGCCAAACACGCGAGGCGAGCCCGGATCATCGCGCGAGAAAACGTTTCAGGCTGCCGGCGAACCATGAGGACCGCTCCACCGTTTTCGCTCCCAGAAAGTCCAGGCGGGTTCCTCGCTCTTCTGTCTGGTTCTTCGGGTCGAACCTGGCGACGACCGTGGCGGCGACTTTCCCTGCCGTCACGCTAAGGCGGTCGCCGGCATCCTCGTCGTGGAGGTGGACGATGATGATGTAGAACCCCTCGCGGTCGGTCTCTGCGAGATGAGAGAGGCCCGTTTTCTCTCGGACCAGCTCGACCTTGACGCCGGAGAGCGGCCGGTTGCTGGCATCCTTGACGTACCCCAGGACCACGTAGCGGTGGGAGACTTCGTGAGTGGATCGGGCCGTCCCGGGCAGGAGCGCGAGCACGGCGAGAAACGCGAAGCGTCTCACCCACTTGACCGCCACGCGGCCAGTGTAGGGACCGGACTCTAGGAAGTCAAGCCGCCGTTAACCTCCGGGCCGTCCGGCGTCAGGGAGCGAGTAGTCGCACACGCCGGTGGGGAAGGTCGCCTCGAGCAGAAGCCGCTCCACGAAGTCGGGCACCCACCAGCCGTACGTCCAGTCGGCGATGGCCGCGTCCACCGACTTGAGCCGGCATTTGAAGATACCGCCCTTGAGCGGACCGCCCGCCACGATGCGCGAGGTGGAGTAGATCGGAAACAGCGCCGTGCACGGCCCGGCCGGCTTGTCGTTCAGGATGCCGTCCCACACCTGGTCGCCCGATGCGACGGGCGCGCCCGTTGTGGTGAAGCAGCGGTCAACCGCGAGCGGCGGCTTGTTCTCGGCCACGCTCTTGCGCGGGTTGGCCTTGATGTTCTGCACCCATTGCTCGATGACCTGGAGCGCCTCGGGCGTCTGGTCGAAGACCGGGCTTGGGCGCGCATCGGTGAACCAGATGACCTGGTTGTCGGCGTTGCTCATCCGCTCGATGATCCGTCGCCGCGCGGCAAACGACTGGTGGCTGTTGTGCATGTCGAGGGCTTCCTCAAGGTAGTGCCGCCAGTCGATCACGGGGATGTCGATCCACCCGTCGAACACCATCCCGGAGGTGTACGCGGCGTTCATGGCCTCGATGGTGCCCTCGGTGCGCAGGGCGGGGGTGATCCCGCGGTCGGGGCTCAGGTTCTGGTTGCGAGAGCTCCACGGGTCCCAGGATCCGGGGAGGAACGGCGCCCCCTCCTGAACCATCTCCTTAGCTTTCTTCCACCCCCCGATGTTGGCGTTGAGATGCAGGAACTCCGCCGGCGTGATGTTGCCGTCGCGGAGCGCCTGGAGCCCGTACTGGACGCCGACGTTGTCCCCGGGGGACCTGGCGTATCCGTCCTCATCAAGTCCGTAGATGTTGCGCAGGTCGTCCCAATGGGTCCAGCGGACGGTGTTCATCACCCCCGGCGGACTCATCAACTCCTGGCCCGCGCCGGCCGTGCCGTAGTGGGGGTTCATCGCGAGCGGTGACAGCCCCCTCCACCCCCTGACGCACTCGCTGCTGCCGAGCCTGCGGGTGTAGGGGTTGAAAATCGTGTTGCTGGCGTTCAGGCCGATGAGCCACGTCCGGTTCTCCCAGTTCTGCCACTTGGAGTTGGCTCCGTCGGTGACGTCCATGTAGTACTCGAGAAGCTCGCAGTCGCCCACGTGGATCGTCTGGGTGACCATGTCGGGATACGAGTACTGGGGGATGGCGGCGTCGAGCAATTCCGGGTGGTTCTGGGCGTAGACGTACTGCTGGATGGCCCCGCCCGAGCCGCCCACGCCGACCGTGTAGAGAGGCACGCCGTGGCGCTCGATGAACCGCTCCTTCACCATGAGGGCGGTCTCGCCTCCGACCTGCAGGTTGTAGTGGACGCTCGTGCGGTTCCCCGTCGAGTAGACGACGGCATAGCCGAGCCCCACGCCGTTGTGGTAGAGCGCCGTCGACTGGCCGATCTCACCCTGCTGGTGGCCGATGCCGACGCCGCCCTGGAAGCTGTAGATCAGCCGCCCGTTCCAGCGCGAACGGTCGGGCTGCGCCGGGTCCTCGCCGAAGGGGGCCAGCATGGCGATGCTGTAGATGAACCGGTTGATCGTGCCCCGCTCCCACCGCACAACATAGTCCACCGCGCGGCCGTCCAGGAGGGTCGTCTGGGCCAGGTTGCCCGGCCGCGAGCCGTCTGCCGGGAGGGGCTGGAGGGCTCCGAAGGTCGTGCGGTACCAGTACTCGACGCGGGTCGTAGCGCTGCAATCCTTGCTCCAGCCGATCACCTCGCCGGTCTTCACGCCGCCCACAACTTTGAAGACCGGAAAGCCGGTGCCGTCCTGGTTGTCAATGAGGGGTTGGCCCAGGCTGTTCGCTGGCCCCTCGGTCTTGCAGACGAACGGATACTGCTGAGGGCCGGAGAAGATCGGCCCGGTGATCGGATGGTTCATCACCGTGAGCCGCGCCGGCGCGGGCTGACCGAGGCCGTGTCCGGTGGGCCTGACCGTCAGCGTGTTTTCGCCCAGGACGAATCCCTGGACCAGGCCGAGACGGGCGTGATGCTGGAGTCCCGGCGCAAAGGCGAGGAGGGGATGGCCCTCCGCCGGCGCGAAAGCGGATGTGATGTCGTTGCCGTTCAGCTCGACGCGCACCCGATCGAGCAGGGGGGGCGGAACGGACACTCGAACGAGCGCATCGCCGCCGGTGACCATGTCCGGGCTGCTTGACAGAATGGAAATCTCGAAGCCCTGGACGGCGTGGGGTGGGGGGGTCTGGTGGCCCTCCGCCCCGGCGAACCGGATGAGTGCGGCAACCATCACGAGGGCAACCAGGAGCACTCCCGACACGATGGCCGGGAATCGGTGAACACGGCGACGAGCGATGAATGGAGCGTGGGAACGATCAAAAGCCGGCTGCTGGGCGATCATCGGACACCTCCTTGTCAGCAATGGCAGCGTGATCATAGCCCTACCTCCGGACGCGAGCGGGAAGGTTTGAGAGCGACACCGACTCTAAGCCGGTGCGGCCGAGAAGTCAAGGGCAGCCGGCCCGAGCCGCGAGGACTGGCCTCGGCCATTGAGGGCGGAAGATGTTCCAGGCCGCGAGCATCGCCATGACGGCGGTCTTCCCGCTCCCCGTCGCCATCTTGCAGGCGTAGCGGATGAACTCGCCCCCCTCGTCCTGGGGAACGGCGAGACCCTGGAGAAAGTCGGGCCGCGCTTCAGTGAGGAAGATGATAGTTTCGGTAGCCTCGCGCTGGCAGAAGAAGAGCTTCCGTTCGCGCTCCTCGCGGTTCCAGTACGCGAGGAGTTCGGGCGTCATGGCGCTCGCGCCGGGAAATCCGGCCTGCCTCTAGGACGTGAGCCGCTTGCGGATCTCGTTGACCAGATCGAGGGGGAGCCGCGTCCCGATTTCGTCGGCCTGGGCCGTCCCGGTGGAGCGGCCCGGAGGGCGGTAGTAGTAGCACGCCTCCCTCGAGTGCGTGGCGTGCTCGTCCAGAATTCCCGGAGAAATCCAGAGGGAGAACTTGGCTAACCGTACGCGACTGTTCCTTTCTGCTTGAGCGCCCACTCCATGTCATCACGCATGAAGCGTTCCAGCAGTTCGACTCGATTGCGCCGGACAAACTCCATCAGCGCGGCCCGGATGACCTCCGCCTCTGAGCTGAACCATCCCGTTTTCACATAGGTCTCGATTTCAGCGGCGAGCTTGTCGGGGAGGATTGTAGTAGAAAAACGGAGGGGGCGGGAGGAACCTGCCCCTCCGGGGTTCCCCTCACCCTGCCCTCTCCCCCCACTCGATGCCCCTCACCTCTTCTCCTCTCCCCGGTGGGGAGAGGGAGGGTGAGGGGGAGAGGATGAAGGTGAGGGGGGGATTACTTCGCTGAGCCGGGGCGCGGGTAGACGTGCTGGCCCGTGGCGAACTCCTTGGGCCAGAGGGTTACGTACTTGCCGTCCTGGATCTGGGTCGGGAAGGGATTCAGCGTTCCCTGGCCGGTCGTGGGGTCGAACTTGAGCCGTCCGCTGATGGTCATGATGTCGAGCCCCTTGATGGCAGCCAGCAGCTTCTCGCGGTCGAGCGTTCCGGCCTTCTCCAGGGCGGCCCTGAGCGCCTCGAAGCCGAAGAAGTGAATGGATGCCCAGGGGAAGTCCTCCACACTGATCCCTGTCCGCTTCAAGACTTCCTCGAACTCGGCGACGTTGGGGCCTCCCTTGACTCCCGGCATCCAGTAGTTCTCGCCAGTGACTAGGTTGACCTGCTCGGGCTTGAACGACTGCCTGAACGCGGCGCCGTGATGGATGTAGTGGAACTCACGCGGGGCGAGCCCCTGCTCCAGCGCCTGCTTGTGGAAGGTGATCTCGCGGGGCGGGAAGCCCGCGACGTAGATGATGTCGGGGTTGGCGGCCTTGAGCTTGGCGATAACCGGAGTGAAATCCTGGGTCCCGACGGGGAAGTATTCCTCAAGCACCACCTTGAGCCCGATCTCCTTTGCCTTGGGGATTGAGCCGGAGCCGACTTCCTTCGGGTGAGGGGTGTCCTCGATGACGAAGGCGATCGTCTTGGCTTTCCCCTCGGCCTTGAGCATGTCGAAATAGTGATAGGACCACTTGGGGCCGTCGTCGATCACGCCCACGAGCCACTTGAAGTTCCGCCTGAAGATCGGAGAGGCGTTGGCCTCGAGGGCGATGAACGGGATCTGGTGCTTCTCACCTACGGTGGATGCCTGGGCCGTGATCGGGCTCGAGTAGGGTCCCAGGAGGACGTGGACTTTGTCCTCTGTCACCAGCTTCTCATAGAGGCGGGCCGAGTCGGGGGGCTTTGAGGTGTCGTCGTAGATGATGAACTTGAGGGGCAGCTTTTTCCCGTACTCCTTCACGGCGATGCCGCCCTTGGCGTTTACCATCTCGGCCCACTGCTCCATCATCTTCTTGAATGGAGCCACCTCCGAGGAGAAGGGGCCGGTGGCGGCAATGGTGGCGCCCACCAGGATGGCGTCGGGGGCCTTGGCTTGGGCAGCCGCGCTTCCCGGCATCGCCACACCCCACGCGGCAACGGCCAGCGTGAGAAGCCCGGCGGCCAGCCAGCTAATCCTGAGCGACCTCAGTCTTTCCATGAGCATGTCCTCCTCTCGCTCGGCCCTTGAAGGGGCCGGAGCGCTCCGATATACTACCCGCGCCGGCTGAAGAGCCGCTATTTCCGGCGTTCCTCGATCTTCTGAAAGATCTCCGTGTGCTCGGGAAAGCGGTAGGCGGTATGTTTCGAGTAAACGAGCGCGCCGTCAATGGTCACGTCGAACACCCCGCCGTATCCTTCTTTCAGGTCAGCTGTGACGCCGTACTTCTCTTTGATCGCGGCCTGCAAACTGGAGGCCTTTGGGAGGTAGTTTCACTCGCCGCAGTAGGTGATCTGTATCTTCATCCAGCTTCCTCCTGACCGATGGGACCGCCACAGATGATACTGACCCCCCGCCGATCTGTCAAACCATGCCGTTTCCCGTTCTGATCGACACTGATCCGGGAATTGACGACGCGCTGGCGCTTCTCCTGGCGCTCCGCTCTCCAGAGTGCTCTGTTGAGGCGATCACCACGGTGGCCGGCAACGCGCCTGTAGAGCGGTGCACCAGGAACGTCTTCAGGGTCCTTGAGGCGGCCAGGCCGGCCCGCCGGCCGTTGGTGGGTCAAGGCGTGGCGACCCCGCTCGTCCGGCCCCTCGTCATCGCCTCAGATGTCCACGGCGAGGACGGGCTCGGCGATCTGGACCGCTTGAGGAGTCCGGACGGGGCGCCGCGCTACCGTGAGCCTGCGATCACCCTCTCAGGGCTCGATGGCCCCGATCTGATCCTCGAAATGGCGGGGCGGTTTCCCGATGAGCTGACCCTCGTCGCCCTCGGCCCCCTCACCAACCTGGCTCTGGCGCTTCAGCAGAATCCGGGCCGGATGCGCCGCGTCAGACGAGTCGTCGTGATGGGAGGCGCCATTTCTGTTCCCGGCAACGTCACCCCCGCCGCAGAGTTCAACTTCTATGTGGATCCCGAGGC
>CAZXPE010000008.1:0-4949 GCA_964642915.1 uncultured bacterium
GGATCGGGGTTCGGGATTCCGCATTTTGAATCACGTTCGGCGGGAGAAGCAACGCGACCGGTTCGCTTCGCTTGATCGCTTCCTCCGTGGCCCAGCATAGGTCGGCCTCCACTGATTCCGGGCAAAGCTCGCGATGGGCGATTCCCATGAGGCCGAGCAGACGTGGCGTGATCCTCCCGGTCAGTATGTGCTCAGGAGCATCGGCGCCACCGTAACCGCGCCAGCTCACGAGGAGGAGGGATGGGAGCTTGTAGAGGAGGGCGAGGGAAGCCAGGGCGTTCAGGCTCGTTCCGAGCCCTGAGTTTTGCATTAGGATCACCGGCTGCCGCCCTGCAAGCCAGGCCCCCGCCGCGAGCCCGACAGCGGCGTCCTCTCTGACCGCCGGAACGTAAGACAAGCGCGGGTGGGTTTCCAGGACGTCGAGGAGCCCTTCCAGAAGCGAGCAGGGGACACCCGTAAAGAAGTCATACCCCTGGCGCTCGCAAAGCTCGACGAATTCCTTACCGGTCATTGTTAGCCTTCAGCCATCAGCGATCAGCTTTCAGGTTCGGGCTGAGGGCTGAGAGCTATTTTCTGATCTCAGCCCAGGCCCTCTGGTAGTCTTCGAAGGTCTTGATCTCCCGCCATCCCTTATAGACGTTGACGCAGGAGACCGTCTCTCCCCGGTCCGCCAGCTCCTGGAGCATGTCGGTGATGGCCGCCCGATCGAGCGAGTCGGTCTCGTGGAAGCGGCCACGGCGGCCTTCAGCGAGGAGCTGCTCGTATGTTTCCCTGAGCACGCGCGCCCCGCGCTCGGAGAAGAGGGCCATGCCGATGAACTCTCCAGTCGCTTCGTCAGGGGGGATGCGCTGGCCGATCCTGAGGACGGTGTCTTCGTCCTCGGAGGGAATGAAACGGTGGCTGAGCTGGGGCGGATGGCTGGTCACCACGAGGTCAATGGGCCTGGCCAGCGGGAGCAGGCGGTCTCGCTGGTCGATCCAGGCCCGGTCAACTGAGATCGCTATGTCGGCCTCTGAGCGTAGCAGTTTCTCCAGAACCGCCTGGTCGAAGAGGATGTCGGAGTAGAGGAAGAGCACCCTTCCCTTGAGCGTGTTCCGCGCGGCGAAGAGAGAGTGAAGCTCTCCTGTCTCCTCGTAGCGGTCGTTGTCATAGTAGCGGATCCCCGGGAGTGTGAGCGTCTCTTTCTTGTAGCCGCGGACCACCGCTACGTCGTGGACCCCGCACTTGCCGAGGGTCTCCATCTGGCGCTCCAGGATCGTCCTCCCCTTGATGTCGAGGAGGCAGACCGGGCGGTGCTCCGTGAGGGGAAGGAGCGTCTTGCCCGACCCGGCTGCGATGATGACGGCCGCCACCCGGTCAGCTCCGGCTGAGAGGAACTCGGCCTCGTACGCGTTCATCTCTGAGACGCCGACGTGCCGGTAGATCTCCTCCAGCGGAACGATCCGGTCGCCGAGGGAAGCGATGCGGCGCTCCCGGCTCAGGACCTCCAGTGTCTCCTGGACTCCCTTCACGGCGCCCCGGAGGACCTGGTTGGCGAAAATGGCCATCTTGATTCCTGCCCCTTCCAGCTCTTCAGCACTGACCGACGGGTACATGGTGGGGACCACAACGATGGGAGTCGGGCGGTCCCAAAGGCGCATGAAGCTGAGGACCTCGTCTGCGGTCGGGGCCTTGCTGTGGATGAGGATCATGTCGGCGCCGGCCTCAGCATAGGCGCGGGCGCGCTTGAGCGCCTCCTCCATCCCCCAGCCCGCGATCAGCGCCTCTGTCCTGGCGATGACGACGAAGCTCGGGTCCTTCTGGGCGCGCTTCGCCGCCCGGATCTTCCCCGCGTGCTCCGACATGGAAGCCAGCTCCCGCCGGCCGCCGGGGTAGAGACTGCACCGCTTGGGGAAGACGTTGTCCTCGATGGAGATGCCGGCAATCCCCGCCTTCTCGAACTCCTCGACCGTCCGGATCACGTTGATGGCGTTGCCGTAGCCGTTGTCGGCGTCGGCGATCACCGGGACCGACACGGCGTCGTTGATGTAGCGGGCCACCTCCAGGTTCTCTGTCATGGTGAGGAGGTTGACGTCGGGCACCGCCCGCTGGGCCGCTGAGACGGCGAAGCTGGACGACCAGACAGCCGGAAAGCCGGCCGCCTCGATCAGCTTGGCGGAGAGCGCGTCGTGGGCCCCCACCACTACGACGATGCCGGGGCGGGAGAGTAGATCCCGGAGTTTAGCTGCCTTCCTCATACGTCTTGTGTCTCGATCACGGCTTTTTGTTGGCGGCTCCCCCGGCCTTGGCCTTGTCCTCGGATAGGAACTCTTCCTGCTTGGTCTTCATCTTCTTCACGAGTTCCTGGTAGGACGAGGTCTGGATGATCTTGTTGAACTGGGTTCGGTAGTTGCTGATGAGGCTCACTCCCTCGACCGAGACGTCGTAGATGAGCCAGCGGTCTCCGCGCCGGAGCAGCCGGTAGTCCACGGGGACCTCGGTCCCTCCCTTGGTGATGATCTTCGTCCGGACCGTGGCGACGTCCCCGTCGAGCGATTCGCCGGTGTAGAGGATCTTCTCGCCCCCGTACAGCTCGATCTTCGAGATGTACGAGCGCTCCATCAGGTCGCCGAAGAGGACGATGAACTCTTCGCGCTCCTTGTTGTTTCGCGCCAGCCAGTGCCGGGCCAGTGAGCGCTTGGCCGTCTCACCGAAGTCGAAGGTGTCGTTGGCGATCTTGCGGATCGCGCTCCGCCTTTCCTTGACCTTGTCTGGTCCCTTCAGCGAGGGTTCGTCCAGGGTTTTGATCACGCGTTCGATGGAGGCCCTGAGCTGCTCGGTGGGCGCGCCTGCCCGGGCTTCGCCGGCTGCGACCAGGCCCAGAAGGCCGGCCAGCAAGAGAGAGAGCAATCGGTATCGCATCATCTAGCAACCTCCGCCGTAAGTGGTTTCTCGCTTCTTTGCGCGCTCAGATCTTCCCAAAGATATATTTGGAAAGCAACTCCTCAAAGTCCACCGGCGGCTCGACCTCCCGGATCTTCCCGTTGGGCCGGATGATGCGTTCCGAGCCGCCGGGGTTGATCCGGACGTACTTTTCGCCGATGAGCCCTTTGGTCTTGATGGAGGCGATCGAATCTTCCTGGAGCGCCACGCCTTCTCGGATCCGTATGACCACGCGGGCCTGATAGTCAAACAGCGTGATCCCCTCCACCCGGCCGACCTCGACTCCCGCGATCTCAACCGCTGAGCCGGCCTTGAGCCCTCCCACGGCCGGGAAGTCGGCCGTCACGAGATAGCCGCGGGCCCCGAGGAGATCGACCCTGCCAAGTTTAACTGAAAGGTAGCTCAGGGCCAAGAGCCCGATTATGACGAACACTCCCACTCCCAACTCCAGCGCTGACCTCCTCATTTTTATCGCTCCTAGGTGATCTCGATTGGACCCTCGATCTCGCCTTCTATGAACTGCCGCACCACGGGGTTCTGCGACGCCTGGATGGTCTCCGGAGCCCCGGTCTCCACGATCACCCCGTCGTGCAGCATCGCCACCCTGTGGGCGATCCTGAAGATCTCAGGGATCTCGTGGCTGACCATCACCGCCGTGAAGCGGAACTTCCGGTGCAGGTCCAGGATCAGGTGGTGGATGGCGTTGACCAGCACCGGATCGAGCCCCGTCGTCGGCTCGTCGAAGAAAACGATCTCCGGCTCGGTGACCAGCGCCCGGGCGATCGCCACGCGCTTTTTCATCCCGCCGGAGATCTCGTCCGGATACTTGTGGCCCATCCCCGTAAGGCCGACCTGCTCCAGCTTCTCGTTCACCCGGTCGGCGATTTCGCCGGCCGAGAGCCGGCTCTTCTCCCGAAGAGGAAAGGCGACGTTGTCGAAGACGGTCATTGAGTCGAAGAGCGCCCCTCCCTGGAAGACCACTCCGTAGCGTTCGCGGATGCGGTCCAGCTTCCGCCCCCGGAGGTGGGCGATGTCGGTTCCGTCCACCAGGATGCGGCCGGAGTCGGGGTGGAGCAGCCCCAGGAGGTGTCTGAGGAAGACCGACTTCCCCTCTCCGCTCCGGCCGATGATGATCATGATCTCCCCGGTGGCCACGTCCAGGGTGATTCCCTTGAGCACCCGCTGGCCGTCGAACGATTTGTGAAGCTCCTCGACGTGGATCACGGCAGCACCGACCCCATGAAGTAGTCCCATACCAGGATCAGCACCGAGGAGAGGACCACCGCCTGGGTGGTCGCCCAGGAAACCCCCTCGGCCCCGCGGGCCGCGTGGTATCCCTTGTAGGTGCAGACCCACGTGACGATCACGCCGAACGAGAGGGACTTCCAGAACCCGGTCATGATGTCCGACATGTCCACGAACGTCTGCATCTCGCCGAAGTAGGTTCCCTCTGAGAGCCCCAGGAGCTTGACCCCAACCAGGAACCCGCCAAAGATCCCCACCACGTCGAAGAGGGCTGTCATGAGAGGAAACGTCAGGAGCCCCGCGACGATCACGGGGACGATCAAATAGCGCATCGGGTTGAGCGCCATCACGGTCAGCGCGTCGATCTGCTCAGAGATCCTCATGATCCCTATTTCAGCGGTGAGGGCGGACCCCGCCCGCCCTGTCACCATGAGGGCTGAGAGTACCGGCCCCAGCTCCCGGATCAGGGAGAGCGCTACAGCCGGTCCCAGGTACGCCTCAGAGCCGAAACGGGTGAGAGTGAGGTAGATCTGGAGCCCCAGGACCATTCCTGTGAACCCGCCTGTCAGGACGATGATCAGGAGAGAGCGGAAGCCGATGAAATGGACCCGCTGGAGAAGCTGTCTCCACTTGAACGGGGGGACAAAAGCCCAGAAGATCGCCCGGCCGAGGAAGAGGCCGAAGCGTCCCAGCGACTCTACTATATAAAGGGACTGGCGGCCCAGCCCTTCGACTATCAAAAGCCCGGCGTTTGCCACTCTGTGACCCCTACGTTGTCATCC
>CAZXPE010000008.1:5049-19793 GCA_964642915.1 uncultured bacterium
CTTCGACTATCAAAAGCCCGGCGTTTGCCACTCTGTGACCCCTACGTTGTCATCCTGCCAGTGCCGTTCCAACCATACCGGAATTCGACGCATCCAGTTGGAACGGCACTTGCCGCCGGAATTAGGTGCATCAAGTTGGAACGGCACCAGCCGCTGACCCCCGGTGGACTCCCAGGGCCCACAGTGGAAAATACTTGGAGTAGAGGTGATATTTCAAGTAGAAAACTCGCGGGAAGCCTGCGCCGTTCCAGTGTAAATCCACCCACGATCTGTCATGCCGCTGAGTTTCAACCAGGTAGCCGATTCCACGCTCAACGGCAGCCCCATCTCTGCTCCCCGCGGCAAAAAGTCCTAGCAAAGCCCATGCCGTTTGGCTGGGTGTGGAGGGCCCGGCCCCTGCGAGAGCCGGGTCGTCGTAGCTTCCGCAACTCTCTCCCCATCCTCCATCAGGGTTCTGACTCGATTCGAGCCAGTGGACGGCGCGCCTGACGTACTCCTGTGACAGGTCCTCGCCGATCGCCTGAAGCCCGCGGAGCACCGACCACGTCCCGTAGATGTAGTTCACCCCCCAGCGGCCATACCAGCACCCCTCCGGTCGCTGTGAGCGCTTGATGAACTCGATCCCCCGTCTCGCGGGAGAGAAATCCTTCCTGTGGCCGAGCGTCCCGAGCATCTCAAGCGCCCTGCCCGTGAGATCCTCCGTCGAGGGGTCAAGAAGGGCGCCGTGATCGGCGAAGGGGATGTTGTTGAAGAGGAGCCTGTTGTTGTCGGCGTCGAATGACGCCCAGCCGCCGTCCCGTCCTTGCATCCCCAGTAGCCAGGCGGTCCCGCGCTCGATCGCGAAGCGCTTGCGGGCTACATCGAGGCCGCCGATCTTGGCGAGCGCCATCACGGCCATAGCGGTGTCGTCGAGGTCTGGATAGAAGTCGTTTCCGTACTGGAAGGGCCATCCACCCGGAGGGGCCTTGGGCCGCTTGGCCTGCCAGTCGCCGGAAGTGAGGATCTGTTTTCCGATCAGCCAGTCGGCAGCCGACCTGAGGCTCGGGTGATCGGGAGTGAGGCCGGATTCTATCAGAGCGTTGGCTGCCAGCGCCGTATCCCAGACCGGGGAGACGCACGGCTGGTAATGGATGCGATCCGGCTCTTCCACGGCGAGCGCCTCGATCTCCTTGAGCTGGCCCTGTATCAGCGGGTGGTCGTCCGGATAGCCGAGAGCGCGGAGGGCCAGCACCGAGTTAGCTATTGCCGGGTAGATCCCACCGAGCCCTCCGGGAACGGCCAGCCGCTCCTCCAGCCACTTGCGGGCCGCCTCGACTGCCCGCTCTCTCAGAGGCCGGGCGCCGATCCTCTCCCAGAGCTTGAGCCAATCATCCACCGCGATGAAGAAGTTCTTCCAGAAGAGCGCCTTCAGCGAGAACGGCCTGGGCCACCTCTGGAAGCGGAGGCTGGCCCGCTCCCTCGGGACAGGCCAGAGCTCGTCGAGCCTCTGCTCGGGACGGAGATGGACGACAGGTTTTTTGTCCATCAGGACGAGGAGGGGAACGAGCACTGTCCGCGACCAGTAAGAGATCTCGTGGAGGTTGAAATAGGACCACCTGGGGAGGAGCATGATCTCCGCGGGCATGGCAGGGACCCCCGACCAGTCGTATTCCCCGAAGAGCGCCAGTGTGATCTTGGTGAAGACGTTGGCCCGAGTGGGCCCGCCGCGCTCCCTGATGTGAGCCGCTGCCGCGGCCATCGCTCTGTTGTTAGCGGGGAGGCCGGCCAGCTTCAACGCGAAGTAGGCTTTGATCGAGGCCGAGAGGTCCGAAGGCCCGTCCTGGTAGAGGTTCCACCCGCCGTCGGGGAGCTGGCGCGAGAGGATGTAGCTGACGGCCTTGGCCTCACGCTCCCGGTCGGCCTTGCCGAGGAGATGGGTCAGGAGCAGGTATTCCGAGGTGATGGTCGTGTCGGCTTCCAGCTCACCGACCCAGTGCCCGTCGGGGGCCTGCGAGGAGAGAAGGAACGCTCGGGCCCTGAGAATTGCCTCGTCAACTCCGGAAAGCGTGGTCGTGGGCATCGATTTCTGGATCATCCTCCCTCAAAGAGCGCCCATATGCTATCACGGATACAGGCAAAAAAACACATTCTCCTTGAAAAATTCAACCTCTTTCGGGTAGTGTGGCTGTGGAGTTTTCGGTGGCCGTCTTCTATGGTTGACATCCTCTCTCTTGTTCTCGGGACAGTGGCGTTGCGCCCATACGTCTTCGTCTTTCTGGCCGTCTACCTCGTGGCGGCGGTTCGGGATCTCGGTTGGGGGAGCGCCGCTCTCTTCACCCTGCTGGCTTGGGCCGCGGCCTTCGCGTCCGAGTACTCCTCGACACGCACCGGGATTCCCTTCGGGCTCTATCACTATACCGGGGCCACGCTGGGTCAGGAGCTTTACCTGGCCAACGTCCCGCTCATTGATTCCCTCTCGTTCACTTTCCTGGCCTACGCCTCTTTCTCTCTCGCCCGCGCTCTGCTCGGCAGGGGGCGGGGGCCGGCGGTGGCGCTTCTTTCCGGCGCGCTGATGGCGCTCCTCGACGTGGTGATAGATCCGCTGGCCGTCAGGGGGGATCGGTGGTTCCTCGGCCGGATATTTTACTACCCGGATGGAGGGACCTATTTCGGCGTCCCGCTCTCTAACTTTCTCGGGTGGGCGATCGTCGGGTGGGTGATCGTAGGCGGGTATCTGTTGATGAGCGTGGAGTCGGAGAATGGCCGCCCCGGCGCCGGAGTCGGGCTCTACTACGGAGTCCTGGCTTTCAACCTGGCTGTCACCTGGTGGATCGGCGAGATCGCGCTCCTGGGAGCGGGTATCATCGTTCACGCCGCCACGCTCGGAGCACTCTGGCGCTGGAAGGGGGCGATGGCGGCATCCGGAAGCGCGCCGGCTATTCCGTCGTGCGCGGGAGAGGCCCGGAGATCATGAGCGTGCCGTTTTCCCAGATGTGGGCCGTTGCGTCCCACGTGATCAAGCGGAAGCTCTCAGGGGAGAGGCGCTATCCTCTGGTGCTGATGCTCGAGCCGCTCTTCAGGTGCAACCTGGCGTGCGCCGGGTGCGGGAAGATCCAGTATCCGGCTCAGATCCTCAAAAAACATCTCTCTGTCGAAGAGTGTCTCAGGGCGGTAGATGAATGCGGGGCCCCTGTCGTGAGCATCCCCGGCGGGGAGCCGCTCCTGCACCCGGAGATCGGCCGCCTTGTGGACGAGCTGGTAAGGCGCAGGAAATACGTCTATCTCTGCACCAACGCCGTCCTGCTGAAAGAGAAACTGAACCAGGACCTCTTCAGGCCGTCCAGATATTTGAGCTTCAGCGTCCATCTGGACGGCTTTCGTGAGGACCACGACAGGGTCGTGAGCCGCGATGGAGTTTACGACAGGGCAGTCGAGGGGATCAAGGAAGCCGTGAGGCGCGGCTTCCGGGTCACGACAAACACCACGCTCTATGATGGCTCTTCCCCGTCGCGGATGAGAGAGTTCTTCGACAAGGTGATGGACCTCGGAGCGGAAGGGATGATGCTCTCTCCCGGCTACAGTTACTCCAAGGCCCCTGATCGCGGGCGCTTCCTCAGCCGGAGCAGGACCCACGAGCTTTTCTCAGAGATCCTCTCAGAGCGCGGGAGGCGCTGGAAGTTCAACCAGTCGCCGCTCTTTCTCAAGTTCCTCATGGGCAAGCGCGACTACGACTGCACTCCGTGGGGCATCCCGACGTTCAACGTCTTCGGCTGGCAGCGTCCTTGCTACCTCTTGCAGGAGGGCTACGCAGGGAGCTTTAAGGAATTGATGGAAGAGACCAGGTGGGAGGATTACGGCAGGAAGAGCGGGAACGAGAAATGCCGCGACTGCATGGTCCACTCCGGCTTTGAGGCCACGGCGGTGGACCTGACGTTCGGGACGTGGAAGGGCTTCAGGGAAACAGTCGTCGCAACCATCACCGGGAGACTATGAAGTGATAGACGTCATCGTCCTCACGGCGTTAGAGCTTGAAGCCCGTGGCCTGGCCCGCGAGATGGAGCTTCGGCGCCTCTCCGGCTTTGGCTTTCCTGCTTACGGGCGGGAGGGGGACCGGGTCAGGCTGAGGGTGGCTCCGGTCGGTCTCGGCGCCGCGCTGCTGCCCGGCCGCTGGGAGTTGCTCGTCTCCGGTTTCACCTCCCCCCTGGTGATCTCAGCCGGATCGTGCGGGGCCCTGGCGCCGGGGCTCGAAGCGGGTGACGTGGTCATCCCCGAGAGCGTGCTCGATCCAGGAGGCCGCCGCCTGAACGTCACTCCTGGCGCCCACGCGACCGCCGTGGAGGTTGCCGAGGGCGCATGGACGGGGCTTCTCCTGACAAGCCGTGACGTGGTGGCGACGCCCGAGACCAAGGCCTCGCTCAGAGAGGAGAGTGGCGCCTTCGCTGTGGACATGGAGTCGGCGCTCATCGTCGCCTGGGCGTCTTCTCATGGATGCCCGTCTCTCGTCATCCGTGCCGTTTCCGACACCGCGAGCCAGGAGATCCCGGCGTCTCTCATCGGCCTCGTGACCCGCGAGGGGAGGCTCAGGAGCGGCCGGGCCATAGTCGGCGCTCTGAGCTGTCCGCGCGCCATCCCCCGCGCTCTCGCTCTCAGAAGGGGGACAGCGATCGGGCTCAAGCGGATCGCCCGGCTCGTTACGGCGCTGGCCTCCTCCCTCGACTGACAGGCTCGCCATGGATGCGCTGGTGACGGGGGGGACGGGGTTTGTCGGCGCCAACCTTGTCAGGGAGCTGCTCAAGGACGGCGCCACTGTCAGGGTCCTGGCGCGCCCCTCGAGCGATCTGCGCGCTCTTGAAGGGTGTCAGGTCGAAACGGTTCCGGGAGACCTGACTGATTTCAGCTCGGTCCGCCGGGCAGTTGAAGGCTGCCGGGTTGTCTATCACGTCGCGGCAGACTATCGGCTGTGGGCGCGCAATCCCGGAGATATCTACCGAAACAACGTGGAAGGGACCCGTCACGTCCTGGCTGCGGCTGCCGAGGCCGGAGTGGAGCGGGCGGTTTATACGTCAACTGTCGGCGCTCTGGGGATTCCTAAAGACGGCTCTCCCGGGAATGAGACGACGCCCGTCTCTCTTGGCGACATGGTCGGCCCCTACAAGCGCTCGAAATACATGGCCGAGCGCGTCGCAGACGAGTTCGCCTCCCGTGGCCTTCCAGTTGTCATCGTCAACCCATCGGCGCCTGTGGGCCCCTGGGACGTGAAGCCCACGCCAACCGGTAAGGTGATCGTGGATTTCCTCAGCGGGAAGATGTTCGCCACGATGGCCACGGGGTTGAATCTGGTCCACGTGAGGGACGTCGCCAGGGGGCACGTCCTGGCTGCGGCGCGAGGCAAGGTCGGCGAGAGATACATCCTTGGCAACAGGAACCTCCCTCTGAGTGAAATCTTCCGGATCCTGGCCAGGCTGACGGGGTTGCCCGTCCCCCGCTACAAGGTTCCGTACACGGTTGCCTGGCTGGCTGCCGTCGCCTTTGAAGCCGGCTCCCGGCTTACTGGAGGAGAGCCAAGGGTCCCCCTCACGGCGGTCAGGATGGCCGCAAAGTGGATGTATTTCAGCCCGGAGAAAGCCATAAGAGAGCTGGGGCTCCCCCAGACCCCGGTGGAAGAGGCCCTCAGAGAGGCGGTAGAATGGTTTGTCTCACGGGGGTATGCATCCTTGACCAGGGGGAAGGGGAGTGCCATAATCGCGCGAGCGGCAAGGGGATCGGACTGAACGCAGCGGAAATCTGCTCGACCTTGACGAGACGGAGCCGGTCGAACTTCTACTACGCCTTTCTCTGCCTGCCGAAGGCGCAGAGGGAGGCAATCTACGCGGTCTATGCCTTTTGCCGTATAGTTGACGACATCGTAGACCTCGGGGGGGACCCCGCGGTCCAGCGGAGCGAGCTGGACCGGTGGCGCCGGGAGATCGCCCGGTGCTATGAGACAAATGCGGAATTAGCAGGAGAGATAGATAACCCGGTAGCGAGACGGCTGGCCCAGGTGGTCCGTGACTTTCCAGTCCCCCGTGAGGCGCTGGAGGATATCATCGCCGGAGTCGAGATGGACCTGGACCGGACGACTTACGAGACCTTTGATGATCTTTACCCGTACTGCTACCGGGTGGCGGGGGCGGTGGGGCTCTGCTGCATCGAGATCTTCGGCTACACTGACCCGCGCGCCCGGGAGTACGCCGTCAACCTCGGAATTGCTCTCCAGATGACCAACATCCTGAGGGACCTCCGTAGCGACCTGGAGCGGGGACGTATCTACCTCCCCCTGGAGGACCTCAGGCGGTTCGGGGTGACTCCCGAAGCGCTCAGGATGGGAGAGTACACTGACGCGTTTGTCGGGCTGATGCATTTTGAGGCTCAGCGGGCCCGCGGGTTCTACCGCCGCGCCGCTGAGACGTTTCCGAAAGCGGACTCCAGGCGGCTCCTGGGGGCGGTGATCATGGGGCAGATCTATTACGCTCTCCTCGAAGCCATTGAGGCCCGCGACTTTCGAGTCTTCGACGGCCGCGTGACAGTGCCGGTCTCAACCAAAGTGGCGATCGCCCTCCGCTGCTGGGCGGGGGCGCGCCTCGGGATGGCGGCATGAAGGCGGCGGTGAGTGTCGGTCCAGGGGCCCTGGAAATCCGGGAGTGGCCGCGCCCCGTTCCCGGACCCGGGGAGTTGCTCCTCAAGGTCATCGGCTGCGGGCTCTGCGGATCGGATATAGCGAAGATCCTCTCAGAGACGGTCTCACGGCCTGCCGTCTTCGGCCACGAGGTCGTGGGAGAGGTGATGGAGCTTGGTGTGGGGACCGACGGGTTTGAAATCGGCGACCGTTTGGTCGTGGCTCACCATGTCCCGTGCTTTACCTGCCACTATTGCCGGAGGGGAAACCCCTCGATGTGCCGGGACTTCAAGACGGTGAATCTCGATCCGGGAGGGTTCGCCGACTACGTCCGCGTGCCGGCCCTCAACGTCCGCCATGCGGCTTTCCGCGTCCCTAAGGAACTTTCTGACGAAGCCGCGTCCTTCACAGAGCCGATTGCCTGCTGCCTGCGGGCAGTCAGACGGGCCAGGGTCGAGCCGGGGGACACGGCTTTGGTTGTGGGGCTTGGCTCGATCGGCTGCCTCTTCGTCCAGCTCCTCCGCCGCGCCGGGGTCGGGGTTCTGGCTTCTGAGAAGCTAGGAGCCCGGCTGGCGCTGGGAGCCGCCTTCGGAGCCCAGGCGTTCCGTGATCAGAACGCTCTTGCCGACGCCGTAGCTGAGATGACCCAGGGGCGCGGTGTCGATCTCTTGCTCGTGACCGCCGGAGGCGCCCCGGTGCTCTCCTGGGCCTGCCATCTGGTCAGAGACGGCGGAGCCATCCACTACTTTGCCGGAGGCGATGGAAGCTCGCTTCCACTGCCTCTGGAGGAGCTTTACCACCGGGAGCTGACGATCACGGCAACCTATTCCTCTTCGCCTGCCGACCTCGGAGAGGCGTTCGACCTCCTCGTGAGCGGCGACGTCGGGGTGGAAGCGCTGATCTCCCACAGGCTCCCTCTCGAGCGACTCTCAGAGGGGGTCGGGATGATGTTGAGCCACGAAGCCGTCAAAGTCTTCATCACCTCTGACTGAGGAGATAGCCCGATGAAGGCGATAGTCTTCTACGGACCAAGCGACCTCCGCTATGAGGAGGTCCCGATCCCCGAGCCGGGATACGGCGAGCTGCTCGTCAAAGTCGAGGCGGCGCTGACGTGCGGGACCGACGTGAAGAGCTTCCGCCGGGGCCATCCGGTGATGCTCCCTAAAGTGCCGACGGTCTTCGGCCACGAGATGGCCGGCAAAGTCGTCGCTCTCGGCCCCGGCGTATCCTCCCACTGGGAGGGCGCCCGCGTGGTGGCGGCCAACTCAGCTCCGTGCGGGGAGTGCCGCCTCTGCCGGAACGATCGCCCCAACCTCTGCGAGAATCTGCTCTTCGTCAACGGCGCGTACGGGGAGTACATCGCTCTTCCGGCCCGGCTAGTGGAGAAGAATCTGGTTCGGATCAGCCAGGCCCTCCCCGCTTACCGGGCTGCTTTTGTTGAGCCGCTCGCCTGCGCCCTCCTCGGGGTGGAGCGTGGAGAGATTGAAGCCGGGCAGACCGTGGCGATCTTCGGTCACGGCCCGCTCGGGTGCCTCCTCGCCGTGGTGGCGGCGCGAAAGAAGGCCAGGGTCATCCTCGTGGGGAAGTCCGGGTGGCGGTTTGACCGGGTGCGGGCGCTCGCTCTCGCCGAGTGCATCGACGCCGCGGCCGTCAGGGACGTGGTCGGCAGGATCGGGAATATGACCGGCGGGCAGGGAGCTGACGTCGCCATCGACGCCACGGGCCGCCCCGAGGTCTGGGAGCAGGCTGTTGCCTCTGTCGGGAAGGGAGGGAGAGTGGTCTTCTTCGGAGGGTGCGCCCCGGGCACGGCAATCAGGCTGGACACCCGCCGCGCCCACTATGAGGAGCTGACGCTCGTCGGGGCGTTTCACCATACGCCCGAGATGATCCGACGGGCAGTGGAGCTCCTGGAGTCCGAAGCCGTCGTTCCCGACGGGCTCGTGACCCATCAGATGCCGCTGGCCCGGGTTCTGGAAGCCCTTCAACTCATGGCGCGGGGGGAAGCGCTCAAGGTCCTCATCGACCCCTCGAGCTAGAGGAGATAACGGTTGGGGAGATCGCGTTGGGTGTGGATGTGTGCGGCGCTGCTCGCGGCGTCGCCGGCTTGGGGGTACGACCCCGTCGAGGAGTTTCAGAAGGGGACGAAGGTCTTCTCGGTCGAGGCCGGAGGCGGGGCCCAGAACAACGTCGAGAACCACAAAAGGTTGAGCGACATTTCGTTTGTCTTCCTGACGCCGCGCCTGTCCGTGCTCCCGTTCGATCCTGTCGGCTCGTGGATCCTGAGGGGCTCGCTGGAGACGGGAATCGAGCCGTGGTTTCAGTACTACCTTGAGCCCAAGACAGCGACCGCCGAGGGGATGAAGATCACCGCGCGCTACCACTTCCTCTCCGGCTCTCCGGTCTTCCCGTACGTCGAGGCCACAGCGGGGGCGGCAGGCACCAGCCTCAACGTGAAGGAGATCCGCTCCGACTTCACCCTCGTCATGGAGGCCGGAGTCGGCTTGAGCTACTTCGTTGATGACGGGGTGGCGCTCACTGCAGGGTACCGCTTCCAGCACATTTCCAACGGCAACGTCCAATCCCCGAACCGCGGCTTCAACTCCGACGCCGGCATCGTCGGGATCTCAATCTTCTTCAGATGAGGTTCGAACCGCCGCCGCCCCAGGATCACGGGGAGGCGGCTGTTGAGGCGACGATGGCGAGGAAACCGATTGAGGAGATCATCCTCGCCGGCCCACGCGGCTTCTGCGCCGGGGTGGAGCGGGCCATCGACATCGTTGAGCTGGCGCTCCAGGTCTGCCGGCCCCCCGTGTACGTGAGGAGAGAGATCGTCCACAACCGCCACGTTGTGGAGGCTCTGAGGGCCAAGGGCGCCGTCTTCGTCGACGAGCTGGACGAGGTGCCTGACGGAGTGACGGTGATCTTCAGCGCCCATGGCGTTTCCCCCGCCGTGAGGGAGGAGGCGAGGCGCCGCGGGCTCAAGGTTATCGACGCAACGTGCCCCCTGGTCACCAAGGTCCACCTGGAGGCCATCCGCTACGCGCGGGAGGGATACTCGATCATCCTGGTGGGGCACGAGGACCACGATGAGGTCATAGGCACGACGGGGGAAGCCTCTGATCGGATCCACGTCATCTCTCACGCCAGCGAGGTGGAGAAGCTGGATGTGCCTGACCCCGACAGGGTCGCCTACCTCACCCAGACCACGCTCTCGGTTGACGACACCCGTGAGATCATCGAGGCGCTCCGCCGGCGGTTTCCAAAGATCACCGGGCCGTCGAAGGATGACATCTGCTACGCCACTCAGAACCGGCAGGCCGCTGTCAAGACCGTCGCCGCCGAGGTGGACGTCGTCCTCGTGATCGGAGCTGCCAACAGCAGCAATGCCAACCGCCTCCGAGAGGTCTCAGAGACGACGGGGAGCCACGCCTACCTCATCAACGATGTCAGGGACATCAAGAAAGAGTGGCTCGAGGGGGCGACCCGGGTCGGGATCACTGCCGGGGCCTCGACGCCTGAATTCCTGGTCAGCGAGGCCGTGGAAGCGCTTAGCCGGATGGAAGCCGTCAAGGTCAGAGAGGTCCGAGTCATAGATGAGGATGTGCGCTTCGGCCTCCCCCACGAGCTGGAAGAGATTGCAGGAGAAACCGGAAAGACGCTCCCTCCCCGCGCGGCCGCCACGAAGCCCGCCACCGGACCAGGATGATGGACGACCGATTGATCCTGACCGGCGCGACGCTGATCGACGGCACCGAAGTTGGCCCCCAAAAGGGCAAGGCCGTAGTGGTGGAGGAGGCCCGCATTGCGGCTGTAGTCGAGGAGCGGGCGGCGCCTTCCGGAACCCTTCTCCGTTTGGACGGTCTCACCCTCCTCCCCGGCCTCATCAACTGTCACGTTCACCTCTGTCTCGGAGGGGAAGCCGATCCGATGAGAGTGCTGCGGGAGGAGTCGGTCGCGTTTACGGCGGTCAAGGCAGCGATCCGGGCGCGTGAGACTGTGGAGGCAGGCGTCACGACGGTGCGCGACCTCGGAGGGCGGGAGTACGTCGAGCTTGCGGTGAAACGGGCGGTCAAAGAGGGCCTCATCCCAGGGCCGAGGATCCTCGCTGCCGGGCGGGGGATCTGCATGACCGGGGGACATGGCTGGTGGTTCAATCGCGAGGCCGACGGTCCTGACGATGTGCGGAAGGCCGTCAGAGAGCAGCTCAAAGCCGGCGCTGACGTCATCAAGATCTTCGCCACGGGCGGCGTCATAACGCCCGGTGTGGAGCCCGGAGCGGCCCAACTCACACTCGAGGAGATCCAAGCGGCCATCGAGGAGGCGAAAAGGGCCGGCCGCCGCGTGGCGGCTCATGCTCAGGCCTCCCGTGGGATTGCAAACTGCCTTGAGGCGGGGATCACATCCATCGAACACGGGATCTTCCTTACTGAGGATCTGGTCGCCCGGATGAGGCGCGACGGGGTAGCGTTGGTTCCGACACTCATCGCGCCCCATCAGATCGCAGCCCAAGGCGTGGCCGCGGGGATTCCAGAGTTCATGGTGAGGAAATCTGAGGCCGTTATCAGCTCCCACATCGCCGGCTTCCAGACGGCCATTAAAGGAGGGGCCTCGATCGCCGCCGGGACCGACGCCGGCACTCCCTTGAATCCGCACGGGAGCATGGTCCCTGAGCTTGAGCTGATGGTGAAGCACGGCATGACCCCCCTTGACGCGATTCGATCCGCGACGATGGTTGCCGCTCGCGTCCTCGGGCTCGAGGCGGAAGTCGGCCGGATGGCCCCGGGGTTCGCCGCCGACCTTCTCGCGGTCAACGGAAATCCCGCCGAGCGCATCGGCGCGCTGGCCGATGTCCGGCTCGTCCTCGCCAACGGCAAGATCGTCGTCAACAGACAAGGAGGAGACATATGACCAGGCGTCTGGCGCTCGCGTTGTCGGCCCTTCTCATACTCTGCGGCCTAGCGGCCGGCCCGGTCTCAGCGGCGACGTTCAGGATCGCCGTGGGGGTGGACCCCGACACTCTCGATCCGGTGCAGATGACGACAACCACTGTGGCGAACATGGTGGACTACGCTGTGGAGACCCTGACGTTCATCGACCAGGACGGGAAGATCCACCCGTCGCTCGCCGAAAGCTGGACGGTCTCCGGCGACGGCAAGGAATATACCCTGAAGCTCCGGAAGGGCGTCACGTTTCATGACGGGACCCTTTTCGACGCTCAGGCCGTCAAGTGGAACCTGGACCGCCTGAAGGACCCCGGCGTCCGCGTCCCGATCCGGGCCCCCTATCCGATCGGCGCTGTGGACGTCGTTGACGCGTCCACGGTGAAAGTCACCCTCACGCGGCCGTCGGCGCCGTTTGTTAGCGCGCTGTCATGGACCACGGCGGGGATTCTCTCACCGGCCTCGGCTGACAAGCACGGCAACGAGTACAAGAACATAGTCCATCCGGTCGGAACAGGGCCATATGTGTTCAAGGAGCGGAAGAAGGGCGAGAGCATGACGGTAACCAAGTACGATAGGTACTGGGGCCCCAAGCCGCACTACGATACTGTTCTTTTCCGGATCGTCCCAGAGGCCGCCACGCGGGAAAGCCTCCTCCTGGCCGGCCAGGTGGACCTGATCGTCCTGCCACCCGTGGCTGACCTGCCGGCCCTGGCCCGGAATCCGGCAGTGAAAGTGCTTCTGGCGCCGAGCGACAGGACGATCTTCATCGCGATCAACACCACCAAGCAGCCGTTCACCGACCCACGGGTGCGCCAGGCGCTCAACTACGCCGTGGACAAGGGGGCGATCATCGGGAGCGTCCTCTTCGGCGCGGCCGACCCAATGGACGCCCCCATGGCCCCGAGCCTCTTTGGCTACTGCAAGCAGAGGGCCTATGAGTTCAACCCGGCCAAGGCCAGGCAGCTCCTTGCCGCGGCGGGAGTCAAACCCGGGACGAAGGTCTCGCTTATCCATCCGACGGGGCGATACACCCAGGATAAGGAGGTCGCGCAGGCCATCTCCGGCTACCTTCGCGAGGTTGGGCTCGATCCCCAGCTCCAGACGATGGACTGGCCGTCCTACATCAGGACGATCACGACCCCGGCCGACAAGGGCAACGTCACCGAGCTTCACTTTCTCGGATGGGCCCCCACCTTTCTCGATTCGGCCCAGCAGATGCTCCAGTTCCTTTCCACCTACGCGCCGCCAGCGGGCCTGGCGACCAGTTTCTACAAGGATTCGAAGATGGACGAGTTGATCCTGGCAGCGGACAGCGAGTCGAAGGAGGGGAGGCGCAGGGACCTCTATTGCCAGATCGCCAAGAAAGTGTGGGACGATGCGCCGTGGATGTTCCTCTACGTTCAGCGTTACCCGATCGTCCACTCGGCCAAGGTGAAGGACATCGGCTCGATCCCTAACGAGAAGTTTTACGCGGTCTACGCTCGCCCGGTTCAGTAGGCGGCCGGCATTCGGCGCGGGGCCGAGGCCATGAACCTCTTCAGGCTGTATCTGGCCAAGCGGTTTGTGGCCTCAGTCATCACCCTGCTTGGGGTGTCGTTCCTTGTTTTCCTGATGGTGCGTCTCCTGCCCGGCGACCCGGCGCGCGTGATCGCCGGGCTCCTGGCGAGTGAGGAAGACGTGGCGCGCATTCGGGTTGAGCTGGGGCTCGACCGGCCCCTCTACGCGCAGTACGGCATCTTTCTCTCCCGCCTTGCCCTGGGGGACTTGGGGAAGTCGGCGCGCACATCCCAGCCAGTGAGTGTGGAGCTCCGCCCCCGCCTCATGGCGACGCTCAAGCTCGCCCTCGTCAGCGCGGGTCTCGCGGCTCTGTTCGGTGTTCTCGCGGGGACGCTGGCCGCCACCCGCCCGTACTCAAAGTTCGATTACCTGCTGTCGCTGACTACGCTTTTCGGTGTCTCCATGCCGGTGTACTGGCTGGGGCTGATGCTGATCATCATATTTGCGGTGCAGCTCAACTGGCTGCCCGCCGCGGGCGCTGAGAGCGCGGCGAGCATTATCCTGCCGTCTCTGACCCTCGCCGCCTTCTCGGTGGCTCTCATCGCGCGGATGACACGGGCGAGCATGCTGGAGGTGCTGAGCCAGGACTATGTCCGGACGGCCCGGGCGAAGGGGGTGAGCGAAACGCTGGTGGTCTCCCGGCATGCGCTGAGGAACGCCTTGATCCCCATCGTCACAGTGGTCGGGCTCCAGTTCGGCGCGCTGCTCGGCGGGGCGATACTGACAGAATCGGTCTTCGGGTGGCCTGGGATGGGGCTCTTGCTGGTGGATTCGATCTTCTCTCGTGACTATGCGATGGTCCAGGGGATCGTGCTGGTTTTCTCATCCCTCTTCATCCTGACAAACCTGCTCGTTGACCTCCTTTATGCGGCCATTGATCCTCGAATCCACTACGGTTGAGCCCACGCCCCTCGCCGTCCAGTGGCCCCGACTCCGGCGTTTCCTGGAGGGATGGCGGCGCTTTCGTCGCCACCGGGCCGCCCTGTGCGGGCTTGCGCTCCTGGCTCTGCTCCTGACGTTCGCCCTGGCCGCCCCCCTTCTCACCTCCGACGATCCCGTGCGCCAGAACCTTTCCCAGGTGCTTCGACCCATGTCCGTGGACCACCCGCTCGGCACTGACCACCTCGGTCGAGATATGTTCGCCAGGATCCTCTACGGTGGTCGGTTCTCACTGCTTATCGGCTTTCTCGCCGTGGCGCTCGGGCTGGTCGTTGGTGTTCCGCTGGGAGCCATCTCAGGTTTCCAGGGTGGTTTTACAGACCTGATCATCCAGCGCATCGCCGACATCCTGCTCTCCTTTCACGGTTTCCTCCTGGCCCTCTCCCTCGTCGCCATCCTCGGCGTGGGACTCCAGAACGTCATCATCTCTGTCGGGGTCAGCACCGTCCCCTTGTTTATCCGACTGGTGAGGGGATCGGTACTGTCGATCCGTGAGCAGGTCTACGTGGAGGCCGCGCACGCCATCGGCCAGAGGCGAAGCGTGATCATCTTCCGGCATGTGCTCCCCAACGCCGTGGCGCCGGTGATTGTCCAGGCGACCCTCAGCCTGGGGTCCGCGATCCTGGTGGCGGCTGGGCTAGGGTTCCTAGGATTGGGCGTTCAGGCCCCCA
>CAZXPE010000008.1:19893-21253 GCA_964642915.1 uncultured bacterium
GCGATCCTGGTGGCGGCTGGGCTAGGGTTCCTAGGATTGGGCGTTCAGGCCCCCACGCCCGAGTGGGGGACGATGCTCGGAGAGGGGCGGCAGTACATCTTTCGCGCGCCTGCCCTCACGACATTTCCGGGATTGGCGATCTTCCTGGCGGTGCTGGGCTTCAACCTTTTCGGCGACGGCCTTCGGGACGCGCTGGATCCCAGGATGCGACAACTTTGATGCGGGTGGTCCTGCGGATCCGCCCCCTCCCCTGGCGGGGGTTTGGCCGAGTGTGGTAGCATGGCGTTTGTCTTGAAGAGTCAGGAGAGGCTGAGATGGCCATCGAGATCTCCAAGATCAGAAACATCGGCTTCGTCGGCCACGGCGGGGTCGGGAAGACATCGCTTGTGGAGGTTCTCCTCTTCTCAGCAGGGGCCGTGACCCGCCTGGGCAGGATCGACGACGGCACCACCACCACCGACTTCGACCCCGACGAGATCAAGCGGAAGATCTCCCTCAACACTGCTGTGGCCTACTGCGACTGGAAGGGCCACAGGCTCAACTTGGTGGACATGCCGGGGTACGGCGACTTCATCGCCGACGCGCGCGCCGGGCTCAGGGTGGTTGAGGGGGCGGTGGTCGTGGTTGACGCTGTGGCGGGAGTACAGGTCCAGACCGAGAAGGTCTGGAAGTTTGCCGCCGAGTACGATCTCCCCCGCCTGGTGGTGGTGAACAGGCTCGACCGTGAGCGCGCCGACTTCTTCAGGGCCCTAGAGAGCATGGGCAGGCGTCTCAAGGGAAGACTCGTTGCGCTCCACATCCCCGTCGGTGCCGAGGCCGGATTCACAGGGCTGGTTGATCTGGTGAAGATGAAGGCCCTGCTCTACTCGAACGGGAAGCCCGAGGCGCAGGAGATCCCCGCTGAGCTTTCATCCCTCGCCAACGAGTACCGGGAGAAGCTGGTGGAGGCCGCCGCGGAGACCGACGATGATCTCCTGGCCAAGTACCTTGAGGAGGGATCGCTCGGGGAGGCCGAGATGCTCAAGGCGCTGAGAAAGGGGATCACCGAGGGGAAGGTGATCCCGGTCCTTTGCGCCGCGGCGACCAAAGCCATCGGGGCCCACCCGCTCCTCGATCTGGTGGTTGAGTCTTTTCCGTCGCCGGCTGAGCGCGGCCCGGCTGAGGGGACGGAGGTTAAGTCCAAGGGGCCGGGCCGCCGCGATCCGTCTCCCACGGTCCCCGTGTCGGCCCTGGTCTTCAAAACAGTGGGCGATCCCCACGTCGGCAAGCTCTCGATCTTCCGCGTTTACTCCGGGACCGTGAAATCGGATTCTCAGCTCCTGAACAGCTCGAGGGACGCCAAAGAGCGGCTGGGCCAGGT
>CAZXPE010000008.1:21263-26994 GCA_964642915.1 uncultured bacterium
GGCGTGGCTCCAGGGGAAGACCCAGAAGGCGGTGGAGGCGCTGGGTCCCGGCGAGATCGGGGTGGTCGCGAAGCTCAAGGAGACGCTGACGGGGGACACTCTCACCGACGAGGCGAAACAGTTCCTGCTGCCGCGCATCCCCTTTCCCGAGCCGGCCATCTCCTTCGCTATCCAGCCGAAGAGCCGGGGAGACGAGGATAAGATCTCCAACGCCCTGGCCCGGATGGCCGAGGAGGACCCGACGGTGCGCTCTCACTACGACCCCGAGACCAAGCAGTTGCTCGTCTCAGGCGTCGGCCAGCTCCACGTCGAGGTCGTCGTGGAGAGGATGAAGAGGAAGTACAACGTGGACGTGGCCCTCCTGCCTCCGAGGATTCCCTACAAGGAGGCGATAAAGGGACGGGCGGAGGTGCAGGGGAAGTACAAGAAGCAGACAGGCGGAAGGGGCCAGTACGGGGACGTCTGGCTCAAGCTGGAGCCGCTCCAGCGCGGCACGGGCTTCGAGTTCGTGGACGACATCTTCGGGGGAGCGGTGCCGCGCAACTACATCCCCTCGGTGGAAAAGGGGGTGCGCGACGCGATGAAGCGCGGGGTCATCGCGAGCTACCCCGTCGTGGACGTCCGTGTCACGCTCTACGACGGCTCCTACCACGACGTGGACTCCTCGGACATGGCCTTCCAAATCGCGGGGTCCATGGCGCTCCAGAAGGGCGTCCATGAGGCGCACCCGATCATCCTCGAGCCGATCATGAACGTGGAGGTCACTCTCCCGACTGACAACAGCGGTGATGTGATCGGAGACCTGAACGGCCGGCGAGGGAGGATCGTGGGGATGGAGCCCACTAGCGAGACCGCGGCGGTGAAGGCCCAGGTCCCGATGGCCGAGATGCTGAGCTTCGAGCCCGCCCTCCGCTCGATGACCTCAGGCCGTGGCACCTACTCCATGGAGTTTTCCCACTACGAGGAGGTGCCCGCGTTCCTAGCGGAGAAGATCATCGCCGCCGCGAAGGCCGAGAAGGAGAAGGCCGAGAAGCATTGAGGCGGCCCTGGCCCGCCAGTATCGTTTCAGCCGAGGTCAGGAGGAACTCCATAAAGGCCCTGGCTGCGTGGGAAAGCCGCTTGTCCTCCCGATAGACCATGTACCACTGGCGCCTGAGCGGGAACCCCTCCACGCTGAGAACGCGAAGGCGCCCGAGAGCAAGCTCAGCCTTGAGGGCGTGGCGGGAAAGGACTGAGACGCCCAGCCCCGCTGCCACCGCCCCCTTCACAGCGCTCGTGTTGCCCATCTCCAGCCCGACCTGGATCGGGACCTTCCGCTCCCTGAAAAACTCCTCAGCCGCCAGGCGGGTTCCTGAGCCGGGCTCGCGCATGATAAACGGCTCCCGGGCGAGCCGCTCCACCGGGATCTTCCTCAAGCGGGTCAGGGGAGAGTCGGCCGAGGCGATCACGACCAGCTCGTCAGAGAGGAACGGCTGGGCCACGTGAGGGATTCCCTCGGGGGGGCGCCCCATGATCGTGAGATCCACCTCGTTCTGGGCGAGCCGCCGCTGGACTGTAGAGCGGTTGGTAACCTCCAGGCTGATGGTGATCCCCGGGTGGCGGGCTCTGAAAGCGCCGAGGAGCGGGGGGACGACGTAGGCCCCGGCTGTGCTCACTGTGGAGAGGGTAATCCGCCCGCGCTTGAGGTGCTGGAGGTCCCCCATGACTGTCCGGAGCTCTTCCACGAGGCCGAAGATCCGCTGGGTGTAGGCGTGAAGCTCCCGGCCTGCCTCGGTGAGAAAGATCCGGCGGCCCGACCGCTCGAAGAAGGACAGGCTGAAGGTCTGCTCCAGCTCGCGCACCTGTGCTGAGACAGCGGGCTGGGTCAGGCGAAGCTCCTCTGCCGCCTGGGTGTAGCTCCGGTGCCTGGCGACGGTCTCGAAGATCCTGAGCTGGTGAAGGGTCACGAAAAGCAGTATAAACAAAAATCTATGGAATGGAAAAGAATCTTTGATTTGACTTTATCCATGCCGGAGGCGAGGATTGGGCAAGAATCTAAACATCTCAGGCAAGGAGGAATTGAATGGCCCAGCCGACCAAGTTGAGTGGCGCCCTGTTTGACGCGGGCGTGCGCGCGTACCGGGAGAAATATTACGACACGAGCTACACCCCCAGGGAGACTGACACCCTCGCAGCCTTCAGGGTGACGCCACAGGCAGGCGTCCCACCCGAGGAGGCCGGGGCCGCTGTGGCGGCGGAGTCCTCGACCGGGACCTGGACCACGGTCTGGTCCGACCTTCTGACTAACCTGGAGCACTACAACGCCCGCTGCTACCGCATGGAGCCGGTCCCGGGAGAGGCCAACCAGTTCATCGCATACGTCGCCTACCCGATCGACCTCTTCGAGGAGGGGTCGGTGGTCAACGTGATGTCTTCCATCGTGGGGAATGTCTTCGGCTTCAAGGCCCTCAAGGCGCTCAGGCTGGAGGACCTGCGCATCCCGGTGGCTTACCTCAAGACGTTCCAGGGCCCGCCCCACGGGATCCAGGTCGAGCGCGACAAGCTGAACAAGTACGGCCGCCCGCTCCTCGGGGGGACCATCAAGCCCAAGACGGGGCTCTCGGCGAAGAACTACGGTCGAGCGGTCTACGAGTGCCTGCGCGGCGGGCTCGACTTCACCAAGGACGACGAGAACATCAACTCCCAGCCGTTCATGCGCTGGCGCGACCGCTTCTGCTTCGTCATGGAGGCGATCAGGAAGGCCGAGGCGGAGACCGGCGAGCGCAAAGGGCACTACCTCAACGTCACCGGCCCCACCATGGAGGAGATCTACAAGCGGGCCGAGTTCGCCAAAGAGATCGGAGCGCCTATCATCATGGTTGACTTCCTCATCGTCGGCTTCACAGCCCACACCTCGCTCTCGCGGTGGTGCCGCGACAACGGCGTGCTCCTTCACTGCCACAGAGCTCTTCACGCCGTCATTGACCGCCAGCGAAACCACGGCATCCACTTCCGGGTCCTCGCCAAGTGGCTCAGGATGGCCGGGGGCGATCATCTCCACACAGGCACAGTGGTTGGGAAGCTCGAGGGGGACCGCGCCGCAACGACGGCGGTCCTCGACCTCCTCCGCGAGGATTTCATCCCTGCTGACAAGAGCAGGGGGATCTACTTCGACCAGGAGTGGGCCTCGCTCCCTGCCGTCTTTCCGGTGGCGTCGGGCGGGATCCACGTCTGGCACATGCCCGAGCTGGTGGCGATCTTCGGAGACGATGTGGTCCTCCAGTTCGGCGGCGGGACCCAGGGCCACCCCTGGGGGAACGCGGCGGGTGCCACCGCCAACCGCGTGGCGCTGGAAGCCGTCGTCCAGGCCAGAAATGAAGGGCGCGACATCCTCGCCGAGGGGAAGGAGATCCTCGCGGCGACGGCAAAGCGGTCGCCGGAGCTTCAGTCAGCCCTGGAGGTCTGGAAGGAGATCAAGTTCGAGTTCGAGACCGTGGATACCCTCGACCCGGCGGGGACGAGGAAATGAGGAGGACCCGATGAGACTCGAAACCTTCTCTTACCTGCCTCCGATGAGCCGCGAGCAGGTGGGAAAGCAGATCAGCTACATCCTCGCTCGAAAGCTGATTCCGGCCCTGGAGTACACCGGGCGGGTGAGCGTCGAGGACCACTACTGGACGATGTGGAAGCTCCCGCTCTTCGCCGCCGTCAAACCCGAGGACGTCATCGCGGAGATCGAGGCGTGCAAGGCGGCCAACCCCGGTTGCTACGTGAGGCTCAACGGGTATGATCCTGTCCGCCAGGGGCAGGTCGTGAGCTTCGTGGTCTTCAACCCCGGACAGTAGGCTCGCGGGCCGGCAGGCGCCATCTCCCGAGGAGCGCTATGCTCCGGGCGGTGATCTTTGACGTTGACGGGACTCTCGTTGACACAGAGCGCGACGGCCACCGCGTCGCCTTCAACCGCGCTTTCGAGCGGCTCGGGCTCGCCGACAGGTGGGACGACTCGCTCTACGGCAGACTCCTGAGAGTTGCGGGAGGAAAGGAGCGCCTCGCCCACTACTTCGACAGATACCGCCCTCTTCCCCCCTCCGAGCGGGACCGCATGGCAGCGGAGCTTCACCGCCTGAAGAACGAGATCTTTGTCGGGATGCTCCGGGGGACGGCGATTCCCCCTCGCGGGGGCGTCACGCGCCTCCTTGACGAGCTGGCCTCGGAGGATCTCCTCCTCGCAGTTGCAACCACGGGGAGCAGGCAGTGGCTTGAGCCTCTCCTTCTGGGGGCCCTCGGCAGTGAGCGCGCGGCCCGCTTTTCAGTCGTTGTCACCGGCGAGAGCACAGCGAGAAAGAAGCCCGACCCCGAAGCCTATCTGATCGCCCTCAGGCGACTGGGATGCTCCTCAGAGGAGGCATTGGCTATCGAGGACTCTGAGAACGGCGTGAGGGCAGCCAAAGGAGCCGGTCTCGTCTGTCTCGCGGTTCGCGGCGCCTACAGCGAGGAGGGCGATCTCTCTGTGGCTGACCTGGTGGTTGACGAATTCGGTGGCGAGACGGTCCCGCTCAACGTTCTTTCCAATCCTCGCGGTATTCGGGCGGGACGCATGATCACGGCAGATACCCTCCGCAGCCTCCACACCACCGCCGTTCTACGGTAACGGCCTGCCGCGGTGCTAATCAGGGGGCGGGCCGATGTGGCCGAGGACGCTCCGCTCCAGATAGTCGAAGTCTATCGGCTTCTGGACGAAATCTGCCGCGCCCTCGGCGAGGGCTCGCCTCCCTGTTTCGATGTCATCTACGGCTGTCACCATTATCACAGGCGCCCTCACTCCCCTCGCGTGGAGGGCCTTCAGCACTTCCATCCCGTTCATCCCGGGCATCTGGATGTCGAGCAGGATGAGGCGCGGCGGGTTGACGACGGCGCTCAGGAGAGCGTCTGCGCCGCTCCCGGAGATCGCCACGTTGTACCCCTTCGCCTTCAGGAACTCGGCGATCACTGTGGCCACCTCGCGCTCGTCGTCAACCACCAGGATTGGCGCGGTCGGGGGCTCCTCAGCGATTGGCGCCTCCGCTGCCGCCGCCGGCCAGGTTATCCGCGCCGTTGTGCCGGCCCCCACCCGGCTTGAGACCTCTATCTTCCCTCCGTGGTTTTCGATGACGCTCTGGACGACGGTGAGGCCGAGTCCCGTCGCTCCGGGCTTTGTCGAGAAAAATGGGTCGAAGATCTTGGCGAGAGCGTCGGCTGGGATTCCGACTCCGGTGTCGGCGATCGTGATCGCGACGGCGCTGCCGTCTGCCGCCTGGGCCGTGGTGACGGAGAGGCGGCCTCCGTGGGGCATCGATTCGATGGCGTTCATGAAGAGATTCATGAGCACCTCTTCGAGCTGCTGGCGGTCGGCGCTGACTACGGGGGCGGCCGGGTCGAGGGCGAGAGTCGGCTCGACGCCGCGCAGCTCCAGCTCGGCCCTGACGAGGTCCACCGTCTCTTCGATTATGTCGTTCAGTGAGTGGCGGCCTAGATTCGGCTCCACCCGCTTGGCGAAGCGAGAGAGCGACGTCACGAGGCGGTCCATCCTCCTCGACTGGTCGGCGATGACCTCAAGCGAGGCGCGCACGTCAGGTGGAAGGGGAGCGGCCGAAAGGAGCTGGAGGCGGCCCAAGATCACCGTGAGAGCGTTCCTCAGGTGGTGGGCGATCCCGCCTGAGAGGCGGCGGAGCGACTCGAGCCACTCGCTTCGCGCCGCGAGAGAGGGTGATGG